>NZ_JBPKJK010000188.1:0-16152 GCF_051756985.1 Saccharothrix sabaoui | reverse complement strand
CCCTCGGCGGTGTCGGCCTGTCGACCCGTGGGCTGATCGACCCGGACGCGGCGGACGCGGGAGAGGGAGCCGGGTGAGGCTCGTTTTCGAGGAGCACGGCCGGGAGGACTACACGTCCTGGCTGAAGAACGACCGCAAGGTGCTCGCCCGGATCAACAAGCTCATCGAGGACGTCCTGCGCGACCCCTTCACCGGTATCGGGAAGCCCGAGCCGTTGAAGTACCACCTGGCCGGGGCCTGGTCCAGGCGGATCGACGACGAGCACCGCCTCGTCTACCTGGTCGCGGAGCAGGAGGTCGTCATCCTCGCCGCTCGCTACCACTACTGACCGACCCGACCGACCCGACCGGACGGCCGGACGGCCGGTGGACGACCTCGGGCCGGCCCACCCGACGGTGGACCGGCCCGAGGTACTGTCTGGTGTCGTCAGCGCACCTGGTTGCGGCTGTGGCGCGCGAGGGCGAAGACGCCCCCGGCCGTGGCCAGCATGCCCAGGGCGGAGACGGTGAACACGACGATGTCGGCGGTCATTGCTAATCCCCTTGCGGTATTGATCTCCCACTCGTCTTGACGTCCGGGTACCCCGGTTCGTGGCCCGTCAGTCGTGCAATTCACACGATCGTGGAGGTAGAGGGTGGGACTGCGTGCACTGGAGGGCCGTGTGCTCGCCTTCGCGTCGTGGGTGTTCGGGCTGTCCGTCCTCGGCCACCTGGCCATGGTCGCCCTCCAGGCGAAGATGACCATGGTCGACCTCATGGTCTACCGCAACGCCTCGCCCGAGCTGTTCACCGGCCGGCTCTACGAGTGGCGGCTGGAGGAGTTCTCCGACCAGTTCGCCCTGCCGTTCACCTACCCGCCGTTCTCGGCGATCGTGTTCGTGCCGCTGTCCTGGGTCTCCTGGGGCGCGGCCCGCTGGTCCTGGCAGCTCCTCTGCCTGGCCTGCCTCTGGTACCTGACCAAGAAGTCGCTGCACCTGGCCGGCAGCAACGACCCGCGCCGCGCGCTGCTGTGGACCGGCCTGTTCGTCTGGGTCGAGCCGGTGCGCACGACGCTGAACTACGGGCAGGTCAACCTGGTGCTGGCCGCCCTGCTGATCGGGACGCTGGTCAGCGCCCGCGCCTGGAAGCAGGGCGCGGGCGTCGGGATCGCGGCCGGGTTGAAGCTCACGCCCGCCATCTCCGGGCTCTACTTCCTCGTCACGAAGCAGTACAAGGCGGCGGTCTGGTCGGTGGTGGCGTTCGCGGGCACGGTCGGCCTCGCGTGGGTCGTCTCGCCCCGCCTGTCGGCCGAGTACTGGTTCCACCTGCTCGGCGACGCCACGCGCGTCGGCCCGGTCGGGTCGGCGATCAACCAGTCGCTGCGCGGTGCGCTGAGCCGCACGCTCGGGTACGACATCCAGACCGGCCCGGTCTTCCTCGCGGCCGTGGCGGTGTCGGCGGTGCTGGCCGGGTTCGCGCTGCACGCCGCCGTGAAGGCGAAGGACACCCTGGCGATGGTCGTCGCGGTGCAGTTCCTCGGCCTGCTGGTGTCGCCGATCTCGTGGAGCCACCACTGGGTGTGGGCGGTGCCCGCCCTGATGTGGCTGGTGTACCGGGCGCACCACGTGCTGGCGAGCGTGACGGCGGTCGCCTGGGTGCTGGCGATCGGCAGCTACCTGATCTCGTTCCTGCTCAACGCCCAGCCGTCGATCTGGGTGATCCCGCGCCCCTGGTACTACTCGGCGCTGGGCTGGGTGTACCCGGCGGTGGGCGTGCTGACGCTGGTCACGATCGCCGTGGTGCTCCGGGAGCGGTCACCCGAGCGCGTCGAGGACCCCGTCGATCTCCTCCGCCAGTGACACGTCGCGGGCGGTGATCCCGTCGCGCACGTGCGTCCAGCAGCGGAACGTGAGCGTGCGCCAGTGGATCTCCACGTCCGGGTGGTGGTCCACCCGCTCGGCGACCTCCGCCACCCGGTTCACCGCCTCGATCGCCCGGGGGAAGCTCTCCAGCTCCACGACCCGCACCAGCGCCTTGTCCCGCGCACTCCACGAGGGCAGCGAGACCAGCGCGGCGGTCACCTGGTCGTCGGTCAGCAGTTCGGCCATGCACCCGATCGTGCCACCGCTCGGGGTAGGCTGCGCGTTCGCCACGGGAGTCCGGTGCTGCGCCGGGCTGAGAGGAAGGCGCGCGAGCCTTCGACCGTCCACACCTGATCCGGGTCATGCCGGTGTAGGGAGAGATGATGTTCCGACGCGCACTGTCCGCCGCGACCGCGTTCGCGCTGCTCACCGGCTGTTCGGTGACCACCAGCCAGTCGCCCGCCGACCAGGACCGGTCGGTGACCCTGGTCACGCACGACTCGTTCGCGCTGTCGCAGGAGCTGCTGGACAGGTTCAAGACGGACACCGGCATCACCATCAAGCCGTTGGCCAGCGGTGACGCCGGCGAGGTCACCAACAAGCTGGTGCTCACCAAGGGCAACCCGATCGGCGACGTCGCGTTCGGCGTCGACTCGACCTTCGCGTCCCGCGCGCTGCGCGAGGGCGTCTTCGCCGAGTACGCGAGCCCCGAGGCCGACAAGGGCGCCCAGCGCTACCAGCTCGACCCGCCGAACCGGCTGCACGCCGTGGACGTCGGCGACGTGTGCCTCAACGTCGACGTCGCCGCGCTCAAGGACGTCGGCGAGCCCACCCAGCTCGCCCAGCTGGCCGACCCGAAGTACCGGGACATGCTGGTCGTGGAGGACCCGGCCACCTCGTCGCCGGGGCTCGCGTTCCTGCTGGGCACGATCGCCACGTTCGGCGAGGGCAACTGGCAGAACTACTGGGCCCAGCTCAAGGCCAACGGCGTCAAGGTGGTCAGCGGCTGGGAGGAGGCGTACACGCAGGACTTCTCCGGCTCCAGCGGCAAGGGCCCCCGGCCGATCGTGGTGTCCTACGCGTCCTCGCCGTCGGCGGAGGTCGGCGACGACGGGCAGCCGCGCACCAGGGCGCTGCTCGACACCTGCTACCGGCAGGTGGAGTACGCGGGTGTGCTCGACGGCGCGGAGAACCCGGCCGACGCGGCGCGGGTCGTCGACTTCCTGCTGTCCGAGGCCGTGCAGGCCGACGTGCCGGGCCAGATGTACGTGTACCCGTCGCGCGAGGGCGTGGCGCTGCCCGAGGCGTGGGCGAAGGCCGCCCCGCTGCCGGCGTCGTCGCGCTCGCTGCCCGCCGACGAGGTGGACGCCAACCGGGAGCGGTGGGTGCAGGAGTGGCGCACCATCGTGCAGGGCTGAGGCCCCCCGCACCCGGCAGGCCCCCCGCACCCGGCAGGTCCCCGGTCCCCGGCAGTCCCTCGGCGCCCGGCAGGTCCCCGGTCCTCGGCTGGTCGCTGGCCGCGCTGGTGCCGCTGGCGTTCCTGGGCGTGTTCTTCGCCTGGCCGGTCGCGGCGATCGTGGGCCTCGGTTTCGGCGAGGGCGGCGTCCCGCGGGTCCTCGGTGCCGGCGCGACGTGGGAACTGGTCGGGTTCACCCTCGGCCAGGCCGCCGCCGCGACGGTGTTCGCGCTGGTCGCGGGCCTGCCGGTGGCGTTCGTGCTGGCCCGCTGCCGGGTGCGCGGCACGGGGGTGGTGCGGGCGGCGGTGATGGTGCCGTTCGTGCTGCCGACCGTGGTGGTCGGCCTGGCGTTCCGGGCGCTGTGGCCGGACGGCGGCGTGCTGCCGATCGTGCTGGCCAACGCGTTCTTCAACGTCGCCGTGGTCGCCCGCACGGTCGGCGGCCTGTGGGCGCGGCTGGACCGGCGGGCGGAGGACGCGGCACGGGCGCTCGGCGCGTCGCGCGCCCGCGCCTTCACCGCCGTGGTGCTGCCCGCCCTGGCCCCGGCGGTCGGGTCGGCCGCGTCGGTGGTGTTCCTGTTCTGCGCCACCAGCTTCGGCGTCGTGCTGGTGCTCGGCGGCGCGCGCCACCGCACCCTGGAGACCGAGATCTACCTGCGCACGGTCGAGCTGTTCGACCTGTCCGGCGCGGCGGCGCTGTCGCTGCTCCAGTTCGCCGCCGTGGTCGCGGTCCTGCTGCTGGGCGGCGCGGCCCGGCGCCGCCGGGAACGGGGGATGCCGCTGCGCGTCGAACCGCCGCGCCGCCCCACCGGCGGCGAGTGGGGCGTGGTCGCGGCGGCGTGGCTGGTGGTGGCGCTGCTGCTGACGCCCGTCGTGGGCCTGCTGGTGCGGTCGCTGGCCACCCGCGACGGCTGGAGCCTCGCCGGGTACCGGGCGCTGGCGGGCACGGGGGAGCGGGGCACGCTCGCCGTCACCGGCCTCGACGCGGCGCTGAACTCGGTGCGCGTGGCGACCGACGCGACGCTGGTGGCGCTGGCCGTGGGCGTGCTGTCGGCGGTGGTCCTGGTGGGGCTGCGGCGGCACGGGTCGTGGTTCGCCGAGACCCTGGACACGGCGCTGATGCTGCCGCTGGGCGTGTCCGCGGTGACCGTCGGCTTCGGCTACCTGATCACGATAGACGCCCTGCCGGGCGACTTCCGCACCTCGCCGCTGCTCGTGCCGCTCGCGCAGGCGCTGGTGGTGACGCCGCTGGTGGTGCGGATCGTGCTGCCCGTGCTGCGGGCGGTGGACGAGCGGCTGCGGCAGGCGGCGGCGACGCTGGGCGCGAGCCCGTGGCGGGTGTGGCGCGAGGTGGACCTGCCGCTGGCGTCGCGGTCGCTGGTCGCGGCGGCCGGCTTCGGGTTCGTGGTGGCGCTGGGCGAGTTCGGCGCGACGAGCTTCCTGGCCCGCCCGGACGCGCCGACGCTGCCCGTGGTCATCGCGCGGCTGATGTCGCGGCCGGGGCAGCTCAACAGCCAGATGGCGTACGCGGCGTGCGCGCTGCTGATGGTGGTGACCGCGCTGGCCGTGCTCGCGATCGAACGGCTGCGCGTGCCGAGCGGTGGGGAGTTCTGATGGCGTTGCGGGTGGCCGGCCTGACCGTGCGGTACGGGGACGTGACCGCGGTGTCCGGGGTGGACCTGGACGTCGCCGACGGCGAGGTGGTGGCGCTGCTCGGGCCGTCCGGGTGCGGCAAGTCGACGCTGCTGCGGACCGTGGCCGGGCTGGAGCCGCCGAGCGGCGGCACCGTGTCGTGGGACGGCGCGGACCTGGCCGGCACGCCCGTGCACCGGCGCGGCTTCGGCCTGGTGTTCCAGGACGGCCAGCTGTTCCCGCACCGGGACGTGGCGGGCAACGTGGGGTTCGGGCTCCGCGTGCGCGGCGTGGCGCGGGGCGCGCGGGACGAGCGGGTCGACGCGCTGCTGGAGCTGGTCGGCCTGGCCGGCTACCGGCGGCGGCGGGTCACCGAGCTGTCCGGCGGCGAGCAGCAGCGGGTCGCCCTGGCGCGGGCGCTGGCGCCCCGGCCCAGGCTGCTGCTGCTCGACGAGCCGCTGTCCGCGCTGGACCGGGCGCTGCGCGAGCAGCTGGCGGTGGACCTGGCGCGGCTGCTGCGGGAGGCCGGCGCGACCGCGCTGGTCGTGACGCACGACCACGACGAGGCGTTCACCCTGGCCGACCGGGTCGCGGTGATGCGGGCGGGCCGGATCACGCAGGTGGGTGCCCCGGCCGAGGTGTGGCGGCACCCCGCCGACGTCGACACGGCCCGCTTCCTGGGCTGCGGGAAGGTGCTGGACCCGGGGGCCGCGCGCGAGCTGGTGGGCGTGGACGCGCGGGTCGGGCTGCGGTCCACCGCGCTGCGCGTCACCCCGGACGGGCCGCTGGCCGCCGACGTGCTGGAGCGCGTGCACCGGCGCGACCACGTGCGGCTGCTGGTCTCCGTGCGCGGGGAGGAGTTCGAGGCGGTCGCCCCGGTCGCCGGGCCCCCGTCGCCCGGCGACCGGGTGCGCCTCGCCGTGGACCACGACGGGATCGCCCTCATCGGGTGAGCTCGTACTCCACGTCGCCGTGCTCCGAGCCCTCGATCGGGACGGGCCACACCTCGTGGAACGTCCGCACGTACCGCAGCCCGGCCTTCTCCAGCACCCGCCGCGACCCGGTGTTGACCGCCATCGCGGTCGCGGTGATCCGGCGCAGCCCGGACGCGAGGCCGTGCGCCACCAGCGCCCGCGCGCCCTCGGTGGCGTACCCGCGGCCCCAGTGGTCGGGGTGCAGCCGGTAGCCCAGCTCCGCCACGCCGTCGCCCGCCGGGCTCAGCTCGAACCAGCCGACGAACCCGCCGGTCGCCTTCAGGTGCGCCGCCCACCAGCCCCCGGCGAGCAGCCTCGGCATGACCTCGGCCTCCACGCGCGGGCGCGGCACCGGCCTGCCGTCCTCGACGTACCGCATGACGCGCGGCTCGCCGAGCAGCCGGGACACGTCGTCCACATCGGACCCGACGAACGCGCGCAACGCCAACCGCTCCGTCTCCACGGGCGCCAGTAGAACCTAGTTGTCCTTCGTCGCCAACCGCATTGCCGCCAGCGACAGGCCGATCAGGACGAAGCACCCGGCCAGCGCCGTGCTGTGCCACAGCCCCTCGGTCGGCAGCGGGTCGCGCACGACGTCCACCAGGCCGTCCCACGCCGACGTGAGCAGGTACGGCTGCAACCAGTCCAGCGAGTCGAACACGCCCAGCACCGCGGACACGATGACGCCCGCCATGGTCGCGGCCATCACCACCAGCGGGTGCTCGGTGCACGCCGAGATCGCCAGCGCGATCGCCGCCACCCCCCACACCTGCACGGTGACCAGCAGCACGGTCAGCGCGATCCGCCCGAGCGCCGCGCCGAACGACAGCGTCGACCCGGACAGCGTCAGCATCCCGCCGCCGCCGAACAGGACCACGCCCACCACCGCACCGACCACCGCGATCAGGGTGACCGCGACCAGCGTCATGGTGGCCACGCCGAACGCCTTGACCCCCAGCAGCCGCATCCGGCCCACCGGCGAGATCATCAGGCCGCGCAGCGTGCCGTGCTGGGCCTCGCCGGCCAGGCCGTCGGCCGCCCAGATCGCGCCCACCAGCGGCAGCAGCAGCGGCAGCGCCAGGAACAGCGTGAACACCGGCAGCACCAGGCCGTTGCCGGCGATGATCGCGGCCAGGCCCGGCCCGGCGGGACCCTCGCCGTCGACGGCGAACCACAGGCCGACACCCGCCAGCACCGGCACCAGGCACAGGCACGCCAACCCGATCAGGGTGCGGGGCCTGCGGACGATCCAGCGCAGCTCCGAGCGCAGCTGCCTGCCCAGCGGCGCGCGCGTGACGACCAGCGCGCTCATCGCGCACCCTCCTCGATCGTGTCCACCGCGGACAGGTTGTGCTCGGACTCCTCGGCCTCGGTCAGCCGCGCGAACAGGTCTTCCAACCCCGTCCGGTGCCGCCGCGCCTCGTGCACCGCCACACCGGCCTTGACCAGCGCCTCCAGCACCGCGGGCGCGGTCGTGCCGATCAGCTCCACCCGCACGCCGTCGTCCGCGGGCCGGGCCGAGATGCGGCCGTTGCGCAGCGCGTTCAGCGCCGCGTCCACGTCCGGCGTGGTCACCAGCAGCGCGTTGCCGTCCGCCCGCAGCAGCTCGCCCAGCTCGCCCTGCGCCACCACCGCGCCGCGGTGCAGCACGGCGACGTGCGTGCAGATCGCCTCGATCTCCGACAGCAGGTGCGACGACACCACGACCGTGCTGCCCGCCCCGTGCAGGTCGGCGATCACCCGGCGCACCTCGCGGGTGCCCGCCGGGTCCAGGCCGTTCGTCGGCTCGTCCAGCACGATCAGCTGCCGCTTCACCAGCAGCGCCCCGGCCAGGCCCAGGCGCTGCTTCATGCCCAGCGAGTAGCCGCGGTAGCGGCGGTGCGCGGCGGCGGCCAGGCCCACCCGCTCCAGCGCGTCCTCCACGGCCCGCTTCACGTCGCCCGTCGCGAGCAGCGGCTCGAAGGCCGCCGCCCGCAGCAGGTTCTCCCGCCCCGACAGGAACGGGTGGAACCCCGGACCCTCGACCAGCGCGCCGACGTGCGGCAGCGCCGCCGCCGCCCCGTCCGGCAGCGCCTCGCCCAGCAGCTCGACCTCCCCCTCGGTCGGCCGCACCAGCCCGAGCATCATGCGGATCGTGGTGGTCTTGCCCGACCCGTTCGGGCCGAGCATCCCGAGCACCGCCCCCCGCGGCACGTCGAGGTCCACCCGGTCCACCGCGACGGTCCGGCCGTACACCTTGCGCAGCCCCCGCGTCCGGGCCGCGAGGACCGGGGTGGAGCCGGCCGTGGCCGACTCCACCCGCGCGCTGGTCGAGGTGGTCACTTGACCTGGCCGATCGCGTCCAGCAGCACCTGCTCGGGCACCGCGCCCGCCGCCACCCGGCCGTCGTCGGCGATCAGCACGCCGCCCACCCGGGTGGTGATCAGCGTGCCGGACCCCCACGTGCCGCCGACCTCCTTGCCCAGCTGCTCCAGCAGGCCCTGCACGTCGACGTCCCCGGCACCGGGCCGGCCCTCGAAGCCGCGGTCGCGCCGGTCACCGGACGGCTCCTGCCGCTCGAACGCCGCCAGCGCCCCCCCGGGCACCCGCGCGCCCAGCACGACGTCCCAGCCCTCGCCGATCACCTGCGGGTTCGCCTCGGCGAGCGCCTGCTCGGCCGCCGCCCGGTCGTGCCCGGACGGCCCCTCGGGCTTCGCCTCGGTCACCGTCGCCCCGGCGGGCGGCGTGAACGAGAACAGCGCCGCGTCCTGCGGGCCGACGTTCAGCTCGGAGAACCCGATCTGCACGGCGGGCGCGTTCGTGCCGTTCGTCAGCACGGCCACCCGCAGCGGCACCCGCAGCTCCGAGTCCACCGCCACGCGGACCTCGCGCAGGACCGTCTTCTCCGTCGGCTTCGGCGACAGCACCAGCTCGTACACCGGGCGGTTCGCCACCCGGGCGGTGCCGTCGACGGTGACGTCGCTGAACTCCCGCAGCCGCGTCACGACCTCGCGCGCCACCGCCACCGGGTCGGCCGCCGCGGCCTCCTGCGGCGGCGCCGCGCCGTGCGGGAACTTGTTCACCGCCTGCTCGGCCGAGTTCCACAGCCACCCGGTCGTGCCGTCGTCGACGAACGTCCGCTCCGAGTTCCCGGCGGGCAGCTGGGCCCGCACCCGGCCCGCGCCGTCGCTCCACAGCCGCACCGCGCTGTCGCCGTCGGACAGCTGCGGCACACCCGGGACGGCCGGGACGCCCAGGTCGTTGGAGACCTCCACGGTGCCGCCGAACGCGGCGGGCCCCGCCGTGACCACGGACTCGACGAGCGCCTCGGCGCCCACCTCCGGCAGCACCGGGGCCTGACCGGCGCCGGCGGGCATCGCCAGCACCCCCAACCCGGCGACGCCGGCGACCACGCCGACCGCCGCGGCGACGACCGTCACCCTCCTGCGGTTCATGTGATCCCTCCTCCTGCCGGGCAGCCCCTTGCGGCCCGACACCCCGGACACTCCTCCGACCGTCCTGAGACGGCGCTGAGAGGCTGAGACGGTGCTGAGAGCCGCACGACGATCGTCCCACCGAACGGGCATGCTGTGGGCGTGAGACCACGGGTGCTGGTAGTGGACGACGAGGTCGGCGTGCGGCGCGCGCTGGAGCGCGGCCTGTCCGCGGAGGGCATGGAGGTCGTCACCGCCGCCGACGGCCCCAACGCGCTGCGGGTCGCGCTGACCGGCGCGTTCGACGTGGTGCTGCTCGACATCATGCTGCCCGGCCTGTCCGGCTACCGGGTGCTCCAGCGGATGCGCGCCGAGGGCGTGCGCACCCCCGTGCTGATGGTGTCGGCGAAGGACGGCGAGGTCGACCAGGCCGACGGCCTCGACCTCGGCGCCGACGGCTACCTGGTCAAACCGTTCTCGTTCGTGGTGCTCGTCGCCCAGGTCCGGGCGCTGCTGCGGCGCAACGACGCCGACCTGGCGCGGCGCCGGCTCACGCTCGGCGACCTCGTCGTGGACCGCGCCGTGCGCGAGGTCCGGTGGGCCGGCGAGCACGTCGCCCTGTCGCCGCGCGAGTACGCCGTGCTCGACGTGCTCGCCGGCCGCGCCGGGTCCGTCGTCACCAAGGACGAGCTGCTGCGCACCGTGTGGGGCGACGAGCAGGCCGCCACCCGCAACGCCGTCGAGGTCTACGTCGGCTACCTGCGGCGCAAGCTCGACGCGATGGGCGCGGGCGAGGTCGTGCGCACCGTGCGCGGCCACGGCTACCTGGCGTCCACGCCCGACCTGGACGCCGCCCTCGGCTCGGCGGCCAGCAGGCGCAGGTGAGCCCGCGCCGCTGGTGGCCGCGCCGGTGGTGGCTGCGGCGCACGCTGCGGTTCCGGATCACCGTCGTCGCCACCGGCGTCGCCCTGCTGTGCCTGCTCGCGTTCACCCTCCTCGCCCCGCGCCTCATCGGGATGGTGCAGGTCAGCGCGGTCGACGCGGAGCTGGCGAAGACGGCGCACGTGCGCGTGCTCGACACCGCCGGCAACCCGCTCGACGGCGGGCCGCCCACCGGCCTCACCCCGGCCGACGTCCGCCTGCTCAAGTCCGGCGAACCCGTGCTGCGGCTCGACGGCGCCGGCGCCCACCGCTGGGTCGGGCGCGTCGAGTTCGCCCCCGACGGCACGCCCCGCCTGCACGTCGCGGGCGACACGCTCGTCGGCTACCAGGCCGCCAACCGGCTCGGCACCCGCTGGCTGCTGCTCGCCGCCGTCCTCGTCGCCGGGCTCGTCGGCATCGCCACGTGGTTCGCCGTGCGCTCCTCCCTGCGGCCCGTCGAGCGGATGAGGACCGCCGCCGGCGAGCTGCCGCGCGGCCAGCGCCTGCCCGTGCCCGCCGCCCGCGACGAGCTGCAGGCGCTCGCCGTGGCCCTCAACGGGCTCCTCGCCCGCCGCGACGAGGCCACCGAACGGCTGCGCCGGTTCACCGGCGACGCCGCCCACGAGCTGCGCTCCCCGGTCACGTCCGTGCGCGCCCAGGCCGAGGTCGCCGTCGCCCACCCCGACCCGGACTTCTCCATCGAGGTCCTCGAATCCGTCGTCGAGGAGTCCATCCGGCTGTCCGAGCTGGTCGACGCCCTGCTCATCCTCGCCCGCGCGGACACCGGCGAACTGCCCCGCGCCGAACCCGTCGACCTCGTGCTCCAGGTCCAGGCCGCCGTCGACCGCCTCGGCGACACCGACCTGCTGGTGCAGGTCGCGGCGCCCATGAGCGCCTGCATGATCCCCGCCGCCCGCACCGAGGTCGAGCTGGTCGTCGACAACCTGCTGCGCAACGCCGCCCGGCACGCCCGCACGTTCATCCGCCTGTCCGTGCTGCCCGCCGCCCGCGACGTCCGCCTCGTCGTGGACGACGACGGCCAGGGCATCCCCGAGGAGCACCGCGAGAAGGTCTTCGACCGGTTCTACCGCGTCGAGTCCGACCGGGGCCGCGCCACCGGCGGCTTCGGCCTCGGCCTGGCCCTGGTCGCCCACCTCGTGCGCCGCCGCCGCGGCACCGTCCGGGCCGGCGAGTCGCCCGAGGGCGGCGCCCGCCTGGAGGTGCGCTGGCCGGCCTACCGGTGATGGCAGGATCTCGCCCGTGCCCGAGCTGAGGACCACCACGCTGGTCGACGCGCCCCCGCGCACGGTGGCCGCGGCCCTGCTGGACGCCGGGGTGCTGACCCGCGCCGTCCGCGGCCTCGGCGTGCGCGTCACCGCGCCGTCCCCCCTGTACGAGGGCGCCACCCTCACCGCCGCCGTCGGCCGCCTCACCGGCACCCTGCGCGTCACCCGCGCCGACACCACCGGCCTGTCCGCCGAACTCGTCGGCGGCCCCCTGCCCCGCCTCGCCCTCGCCACCGACCTGCGCCACACCGGCGGCGGCACCGTCGTCGTCGACCGCGTCGAGTGGACCAGCCCCGGCGGCGCCGTCGGGCGGCTCGCCGACGTCGTGGTCGGCCGCGGCCTGGCCCTGAAGGTCCTCGAAGCCCGCGCCGGCGCCGTGACCCGCCGTTCCCGCGAACTGCTCGCCGCCCGCGTGGTCGTCGCCGCCGCCGTCGTCCACGACGGCCTCCTGCTCGCCCAGCAGCGCGCCTACCCGGCCGACGCCGCGGGCCGCTGGGAGCTGCCCGGCGGGCGCGTCGAACCCGGCGAACCCGACCGCGCCGCCGTCGCCCGCGAGTGCGCCGAGGAACTGGGCGTCACCGTCGAGGCCGCCGACCAGGTGGGCCCCGACGTGCCGCTGCGCGCCGACCTCGTCCTCCGCGCCTACGCCGCCCGCCTCGTCACCGGCACCCCGCACCCGGTGGAGCACCGCGCCGTCCGCTGGCTGGCCCCCGCCGACCTGGCCACCCTCGACTGGCTCCCCGCCGACCGAGCCCTCCTCCCCGCCCTCCACCCCCTCCTCCCGCGAGTCATGCGCTAGCGACCCGCGAGTCATGCGCTCACGACCCCTGTGTCATGCGCTCGTGCCTGACGGTGTTCGGCATGAGCGTCGGACACGAGGGTCGCGAGCGCATGACTCGCGGGTCGTGAACGTAGGACTCGCGGGGGTCAGCCGAGGCCGGAGACGCGCAGGGCGGCGTCCAGGCGGTGGCGGGAGCGCTCACGGGAGCGCTCCGCGCCGTGCTGCCGCACCCGGTCCAGCTCGGCCGGGTCGTCCAGCAGCTCCCGCGTCCGCTCCCGCACCGGCCGCAGCTCCTCCACCACGGCCTCCGCAGTGACCTCCTTCAGCTCGGCGTAGTCCTTGATCGACCCCGCCAGCTCCTCCGGCTCCTTGCGCGTGCACGCCGCCAGGACCTCCAGCAGGTTCGCCACGCCCGGCTGCTCCTCCGGCGCGTAGCGCACCTCGGCCAGGTCGTCCGTCACCGCCCGCCGCACCTTCCGGCGCACCAGGTCCGGGGAGTCCAGCAGGAACACCGTGCCCGCCGCGTCCTGCGCCGACTTCGCCATCTTCCGCGTCGGGTCGGCCAGGTCGCGCACCCGCGCCGCGGTCGGCGGCACGACCGCCTTCGGCATCACGAACACCTCGCCGTACGTGCCGTTGAACCGCCGCGCCAACGCCCGCGCCAGCTCCACGTGCTGCCGCTGGTCGTCACCCACCGGCACCTCCCGCGCGCCCTGGAGCAGGATGTCCGCCGCCATCAGCACCGGGTACGTGAGCAGGCTCAACCGCACCGACGACCGGCCCTTCGACTTCTCCTTGAACTGGACCATCCGCGCCGCCTCGCCGTACGTGCAGGTGCACTCCAGCACCCACGTCAGCGCGCCCAGCTCGCGCACCAGGTCCGACTGCACCGACACCGAGCGCGGGTCCACCCCGGCGGCGACCAGCACCGCCAGTTGCTCCCTGGTCAGCGAGCGCAATCGCGACGGGTTGTGCGACGTCGTCATCGCGTGCAGGTCGCTGATGAAGTACACGTCCTCGTCGGTGCCCTCGGCGGCCCACCGGCGGATGGCGCCCAGGTAGTTGCCCAGCTGGACGGGACCGGACGGGGTGATCGCGGACATCCTGGTCATCGTTCTTCCCTTCGGGTGGGCCCACCGCGAGAGACCCCCCGAACGCGCGAAGGCCGCCCCAGCGGGCGGCCTGCGTTCGTGTGACGCGCAGTTCTCAGGGCCGCCGGAAGGCGGACCACCAGAACGTGTGAGAAGCGCGCATGCCGCGATCGTAGCGTGTTGCCCCCACGTCTCGCGGGTCTACATTTCTCCTATGTACGTCGTGCTGCTGGAGTACACCGCACCGGTCGACGAGGTCGACCTCGCCCTCCCGGACCACGTCAAGTGGGTGGAGGAGCAGTACGAGGCCGGGCACTTCCTGGCTTCGGGGCGCCAGGTGCCCCGCGTCGGCGGCGTGGTCCTCGTCCGGCCGATGCCCCGCGAGGACCTCGACGCCCTGCTCGCGACGGACCCGTTCGCGACCCGTGAACTCGTCGCCTACCGGGTCGTCGAGTTCGTGGCCACCCGCACCGCGCCCGAGTTGGCGGCGCTCACCGAGACGGCCTGACCGGGACCGGGGCCAGGACCGGGACCGGGGCGGCCGGGACGCACCGGGGGGTGGGGCGGTCAGCCGCCCTTGCCCTTGTTCTTCTTCATCGCCAGGACCGGGCACCGCTTGCAGCGGGGCGTGGACCGGCAGCACTTCTTCTTCACCTTCTTGCCCACGTCGGCGCCACCTCCTGTCGATCAGGCTAGGCGACACGACCGGGTGAGGCTGACCTCACCAACGGCCCTGTGTGGTAATGACGCCGGGACCGGTAGACTGATGGAGGCTGCGCGCGTGCTCCTGCTAACTGTCCGGCGCCCGGCCCTCCCTCGCTCTACCTCAGCTCTAGGAGTTCCGCGTGCCCACGGCCACCGCGTCGATCAAGGAAACGCTGGTCCGCAACGACCTGCGCAACGTGGCGATCGTCGCGCACGTTGACCACGGCAAGACCACCCTGGTCGACGCCATGCTCCGCCAGTCAGGTGCCTTCTCCGCACGCGCCGAGCTCGTCGACCGGGTCATGGACTCGGGCGAGCTGGAGCGCGAGAAGGGCATCACCATCCTCGCCAAGAACACGGCCGTCCGCCGGCACACGCCCGACGGGGACGTCACCATCAACGTGGTCGACACCCCCGGTCACGCCGACTTCGGCGGCGAGGTCGAGCGCGGCCTGTCCATGGTCGACGGCGTCGTGCTGCTGGTCGACGCCTCCGAGGGCCCGCTGCCGCAGACCCGGTTCGTGCTGCGCAAGACGCTGGCCGCCGGCCTGCCCGTCATCCTCGTGGTGAACAAGGTCGACCGCCCCGACGCCCGCATCTCCGAGGTCGTCGAGGAAGCCCACGACCTGCTGCTCGACCTGGCCACCGAGGTCGGCGCCGACGACTCCGTGCTCGACCTGCCGGTCGTCTACGCCTCCGCCCGCGCCGGTCGCGCCTCCCTCACCCAGCCCGCCGACGGCGGCCTGCCGGAGGAGGAGAACCTCGACTCGCTGTTCGAGGTCCTGCTCAACCACATCCCCGCGCCCACCGGCGACGCCGACGCCCCGCTGCGCGCCCTGGTCACGAACCTCGACGCGTCGACGTTCCTCGGCCGCATCGCGCTGTGCCGCATCGCCGCCGGCCGCATCCGCAAGGGCGAGACCGTCTCGTGGTGCCGCGAGGACGGCACCGTGCAGAAGGTCCGCATCACCGAGCTGCTGATCACGGAGGCGCTCGACCGCGTCCCCGCCGAGGAGGCCCGCGCCGGCGACCTGGTCGCCATCGCCGGCATCCCGGAGATCACCATCGGCGACACCCTCGCCGACGTCGAGAACCCGGAGCCGCTGCCCCGGATCACCGTCGACGAGCCCGCCATCTCCATGACCATCGGCGTCAACACCTCGCCGCTGGCCGGCCGCAACGGCGGCACCAAGCTCACCGCCCGCGTGCTCAAGGCCCGCCTCGACTCGGAGCTGGTCGGCAACGTGTCCGTCCGCGTGCTGCCGACCGAGCGCCCCGACACCTGGGAGGTCCAGGGCCGCGGCGAGCTGGCGCTGGCCATCCTGGTCGAGCAGATGAAGCGCGAGGGCTTCGAGCTGACCGTCGGCAAGCCGCAGGTGGTGACCAAGACGGTCGACGGCAAGCTGCACGAGCCGTTCGAGCGCCTCACCATCGACGCGCCGGAGGAGCACCTGGGCGCCATCACCCAGCTGCTCGCCAACCGCAAGGGCCGGATGGAGAACATGTCCGGCCACGGCAGCGGGCGCATCAAGCTCGACTACGTCGTCCCGTCGCGCGGCCTCATCGGCTTCCGCACGGAGTTCCTGACCGAGACGCGCGGCACCGGCATCGCCAACGCGGTGTCCGAGGGCTACGGCCCGTGGGCCGGCGAGATCCGGACCAGGCACAACGGCTCCCTGGTCGCCGACCGGTCCGGGTCCATCACGGCGTACGCGATGATCCAGCTGGCCGACCGGGGCACGTTCTTCGTCGAGCCGGGCGCCGACGCGTACGAGGGCATGGTCGTCGGCGAGAACCCGCGCGCCGAGGACCTCGACGTCAACGTGTGCCGCGAGAAGAAGCTGACGAACATGCGCACGTCGACGGCGGACGTGATGGAGACCCTCGCCCGGCCGCGCAAGCTGTCGCTGGAGGAGGCGCTGGAGTTCTGCGCGGCGGACGAGTGCGTCGAGGTCGCGCCGGAGGTCGTGCGGGTCCGCAAGGTGATCCTGGACGCCAACCAGCGCGGTCGCGAGCGCAACCGCGCCAAGCTGCGCGGCTGACCGACCCTCTC
>NZ_JBPKJK010000187.1:0-16212 GCF_051756985.1 Saccharothrix sabaoui | reverse complement strand
CACCGGGGTGAAGACGACCGGCAGCTCGGCCGGGCCGCGGGTGAACACGCCCTGCTCGCCCGCCCGGTAGCCGTCCGCGAGGCGGACGTCCGGCATGGCGTCGAGCAGCATGTTCACCCCGACCTCGACCTCGGCCTTGGCGAGCAGCGCCCCGACGCAGAAGTGCCTGCCCAGCGCGAACGCCAGGTGGTTCGCCGCCGCGGAGAACGCGTGGGTGGTGCTCAGGTCGTCGCGGAACAGGTCGAACTCGTCGGGCCGCGAGTAGCGGTCGGGGTCGCGGTTGGCCGCGCCGATCAGGCACGTCACCGTCGCGCCCGCGGGCACCACTCCCCCGCCCAGCTCCACGTCCTCCGCGGGTTGGCGCATGATCATGTGCACGGGCGGCGTGTAGCGCAGCGTCTCGGCGAACGCCCGCGGCACCAGCGACCGGTCCGCGCGCACCGCGGCGAGCTGGTCGGGGTGCTCCAGCAGGTTGCGGAAGATCGCCGCGATGGCCTTGTCGGTGGTCTCCCCGCCCGCCGCGAGCAGCAGCGAGCAGAACGCCTTGATGTCCTCGTCCGACATGCGCGTGCCGTCGATCTCGGCCAGGCAGAGCGCGGACAGCAGGTCGTCCCCGGGGTTCTCCCGGCGCCGCCGGATGATCGGGATCATGTACTCGGCGAACTCCTCGCGGGTGCGGTGACCGGCCTCGGCCACCCGCTCGTCGCCGCTGAGGTTGCCGAGGAACGCGATGGTCGCCGTGTACCAGCGGTGGAACTTCGCGTGGTCGGACTTGTCCAGGCCGAGCATGTCCACGATGACGTTGACCGGGAAGTGCGTGGCGAACTGCCCGACCAGGTCGGCGCGGCCGTCGTGCCGGAAGGCGTCCACCAGTTCGCGCGCGTTGCGCTCGATGACCGGCAGGAACTTCTCCTCCAGCGCGCTGCCGCGGAACGCGGGCGCCACCAGCGCGCGGCGCACCGAGTGCTCACGACCGCTCATCTGGAGGATCGTCCGCCCGTGCACGGGGGCGATCTGCCAGTCGTAGTTGTCGGTGGTGAACACCGGGTCGCGGAAAGCGCGCTCGACGTCCTCGTAGCGGGAGACGATCCAGCTCCGCGTGCCCTCGTGGTGCAGCAGCGGCGCCTGCTCGCGCAGCACGCGGTAGGCGGGGTAGGGATCGGCGGCGAACTCCGGGGACAGGATGTCCGGTAATTCCCGTGCCGTGGTCATGGCTCTCTCCGTGGGCAGGGTGCGGGGTGCCCACCGAGGCTAATGATGATCTTGGCCCGGGTCCAGACTCCGCACGTGGGACGCCTGCCGAGTCCATAAAGGACCGAAATGCACACGGAAAGCGGTTGCTTTCCGGGGCGTCCGGGACTATGCGGGGACCGCGCCGGGGCAGGGTGCGGTGCGGATCGGCGTGGAGCACCGCTCACGTCGACCCGCACCGCACCACCAGACCGGCACGGGCGCTGGCTCGTTCAACGACACCGCGTCGAACCTGGTCGGACCACCCGGGGGCGGCCCTACCGTCCGCTGCGCAGCTACCGGCAACCCACCAGTACCCAGTTCCGATCACCTCTACTCGGCGGGTCGGTCACGTTCCGCGCACCGTCGGCTCCTCGGCGAGCAGGCCCAGCACCGCCGCGCCCCGGCGCTCGTCGAGGAAGCGCAGGCCCATGAAGTTGTCGCCCACCGTGAACCCCGGCAACGCCCACACCGCCTCGTACGGGATCTCCGTCGTCCGGTAGGCGCGCAGGCTGTAGACGTTCACCCACAGGCACTTGCCGGGCGGCGGGTCCCACAGGCGGCGGGCGAACGCCGGGTCGTGGAACGCGTGGCCGACCTCGCCGACCGCCAGCACCCGCTTGCGGCCGGTGAGCAGGACGACGTCACCCGCCGCCACGGTGGCCATCCGCCGGTCGTGCTTGGCGGTGGCGCCCCAGAACCGCGCCGTGCCGCCCGGGTGGGCGGCGGCCAACCGGGCGAGGTCGTCCGGGTCGAGCGGGCGCGGCCCGTCCGCGTCGCCGAACGGGACGGGCCGGTCCAGGGTGAGCGCCCAGCAGCGGCGCGCCTCGGGCGTGCCGTAGGAGGGTTGGACGAAGACCTGCGTCATGGCGGGACGGTACCCGCGGCGACGGCCGCCAACCGGCGCTCGACCCGGTCGCCGGTGGCCGGCAGGAGCGGCCCGCGCAGGTGGTGGACCCGCGCGTTGGGCGAGTCCGGCCCGTGCCGGGCGAGCATGTCGGCCAAGCGGTCCGGGACGGTGACGCGGTGGCCCCGGCTGTCGGTGGTCTGGTCGGCGTGGGTGAGGGCGTCGGAGACGGCGTCATCCTCGTGCGGGAAGCGGTCGAGCCGCCCGCCGAGGCCGTGGACGTCGGCCACCAGCCGGGCGCCGGAGTGGTGGGCGACCAGGGCGCAGACGCGCCGCGGCCACCCGAGCCGCTCCAGGTGGAGGGCGCCGTCGAGCGGGTGGAACCCGGTGTCCGCGATCTCCGGGGCGTACCCGATGTCGTGCAGCCACGCCGCCGAGACCAGCACGTCCCGGTCGTCGGGCGGCACGGTGACCGCCGGCTCACCGGCCCTGGCCGCGACCGCGGCGGTGTGCCGCCGGCGGTCGGCCATCCCGCCCACCAGGCTCCGGGCCAGGTCGTGCGCCGCGGTCACCGGCGAGCGAGGAGGCGCTCACCCGCGCTCTCGTAGGGCAGTTGGTAGTGGGCGAACACCTTCGGCTCGTCCGCGGCGACCAGCTCGCCGTCGGTGTCGATCGACGGGGCGTCCTTCACCAGGTCCTTCGGGTAGCGGACGCGCAGCGCCTTCGGCATGACCGTGACACCGGCGGCCGGCACGAACGCCAGGCGGTGGCGGCCGATGAAGCCCACCTGCACGGTAAGGAAGCTGGGTACGTCCGTCCTGGTGTCCACGTACACGGCTTCGAGGTCACCGATGGTCTTGCCGTCGGGGTCGACGACGTCCATGCCGACCCAGTCGCGGAGGTTCTCAGCGGGGAACATGCCGCGGGGGTACCCCGTCCCGACTGGTCCAAGCAGACCAGTCGGGACGGCCCGGCCCGGCTCAGGTGCCGCGCCGGTACGCCTTGACCTCGGTCAACGCGGTCCTGGCGCCGGGCGCGTGGGTGAGCTGGACGCGCCACCGCTGCGCGGTGACCGGGGTGAAGCGCACGGTGTTGTAGTTGGCCCTCGGCGTGGTCGGGGTCTTCGACTGGGACGCGGCGGCGGCCCACGCGCCGCCCGTCCAGTACTGGACGGTGTACGAGGCGGGGGCGCGGTACCGGTTGGCGGCGCGGTCGTCGCGGAAGTACAGGCGCAGCTCGTCCACCGCCCGGGGTTGGCGCAGGTCCAGCTCGTACCAGTCGGTCGCGTCCGGCGAGCCCGCCGTGCCCCACAGGGGTTCGTCGGTGGGCAGGCCGTCGACGGCCGCGGCGGTGGACGTGCCGGGCGCGGTGCGGGAGGCGGTGACGGCCGCGCCCTGCGCCAGGTTCGGCGTGGTCGAGGTCAGGTCGACGCCGGCCTTGGCGAACACGTCGATCGCCCGCGCACTGCCGAGCACCACGTCCTGCGGCACGCCGGGGTAGCGGGTGACGCCGTCGGCGGGGTCGTCCCACACGACGCCGAGGTCGAGCCCCCGGTAGCGCAGGTTCTCCACCGCGAAGTGCGACCAGCCGATGTCGATGGGCGACAGCTCGACGCGGGCGTCGGTGCGCGGGCGCAGGCCGGCCACGTCCTCGACCACGGTCCAGTTGCCGCTGCCGAGGATGTCGTGGTGGATCCACGACCGGTAGTCGATGGTGCGGCTGCCCGGGTTCCAGTTCGCCCAGAACTCGTTGGCGTCGGGCCACTGGGTGTTGCCGCCGACGTACTGCGCCCAGGTGTTCCAGCAGAGCAGCTTCTTGTAGTCCTCGGCGGTCATCCACTGGTTGGGGTAGTTGCGCAGCACCGACGAGTACAGCCGGAACTGCACGGTGGAGTTGATGGTGGAGAAGTTGTTGGACCCGGGGTGCCCGGCCGCCGCGGCCGCCGCCTTGTCCTTCTGGTTGGCCGTGTAGAACGGGAACACCGGGTACTCGGCGGGGTCGGCGAACAGCCGCAGCGCCTGCATCTCGGCGGCCTTGGCGGTGTCGCCGAGCAGGGCGTACGCCTGCTGGGCAGCCGACGCGCCGCTCCACACGTAGGCGGTCTCGGCCCGGTCGAGGTCGCCCGCGCGCCAGTCGAACGACACCGCGTCGGCGTCGTTGCCGGTCATCGCGCCCCAGTCGTACTCGATGACGCCGTTGCCGTTGGTGTCGTAGGTGGCCAACTGCCCCTTGGCGTCGCCCTCGGCGTAGCGGGCCAGGTTGCCGACGACCGCCCGCTGCCCGCCGTGGACCTGGTAGCTGCGCCAGGCCGCCTCGGAGATGTACTGGGTGTAGGAGTTCGACCAGTTCTCCGGGTCGCCGGGGTTGTCCACGAACCGGCCGCCCTTCGACGACTGACCCACCGACAGCCACGGCCCGTAGGAGTGCACCGGGTCGCGCAGGTACTTCAGGTCGTCGATGTGCATGGACTGGGTGAGCGCGATGGCGTTGTTGTAGCCGGTGACGCCCTCGATGGACACCGGGAACTGGAAGTCCTGGCCGGGGATGTCCACGTCGAGGTGGTTGAAGCGCATCAGCCACCAGCGGTAGAAGATGTGCTTCTTGATCGCCGGGTCGGGCACGTCGACGTACGGGACGTTGTCCACCCACCAGCGGTTGTGGTCGCGCACGTGGGTGGCGAACGCGGCGGACGGGGTGCGGTTGCGGTAGGCGTCGTACTCGGTGCGCGACTCGGGGATCTCGTCGGTGACGAAGCCCATCACGACCTTGGTGGTGGTCGACCGGCCCGCGCCGAGGGTGACCGACCGGTCGAGGCCGCCGTTCGCGGGCGTGAACCCGTCGCGGCCTGCGGACCGTCCTGTCCGAACACGGCCTGAGCCTCGCCGGCGGTGCGCCCCTGCACGGCGAGTGGTCGCAGCGCTGGGGCCGCCACGCCGCCCGCACCCTCCTGGCCACCGCACCGGACCTGGACGCCGTGTTCTGCGGCAACGACCAGATCGCCACCGGGGTCGCCGACGTCCTGCGCGACCACGGCAGGCGCGTGCCCGAGGACGTCGCCGTCGTCGGCTACGACAACTCGGAGGAGATCGCCGCGGACTGCCGGCCGCCGCTCACCACGGTGGACCTGGACCTGGAGCACCTCGGCGCGACCGCCGCCCGCCTGCTGCTGGACCGCCTCGACTCCCCGGCGGCCGAGCACCCCGGCGGCGCGGTCCGCCACCCCTGCCGCCTGGTCGTGCGCGAGTCCACCGGCTGACCGGGCCCACCGGGTGACCGGGCCCACCGGCTGACCGGGCCCGGTCGTCCTCAGCCGTCGCGCCGGAACTCCAGCAGGCAGCGCTCCCCGGTCAGGTCGACCACGCCGGCGAGGACCAGACCGTGCGGCGCGGCGAGCGCGCGGAACTCCTCGACCCGGCGCTCCCGCCCGCCGAAGATCACCAGCATGGCCAGGTCGAACCCGCTCTTCGACCACCGGCCCGCGACCGCCTCCACCACCAGGACGCTCCCGCCCGGGCGCACGGCCTCGGCGCACCGGCCCAGGACGCGGTCGGCCTGCTCGTCGTCCCAGTCGTGCAGGACGTCGAACAGCAGGTAGGCGTCCGCCCCCGCCGGGAGCGGGTCGAAGAAGCTCCCCGCCGTCACCCGCGTCCGCGCGCCCAGGCCCTGCTCCTCGAACGCCCGGCGGGCCTCGGCGGCGGTCGGCCCCAGGTCGACCAGGTGGCCGCTGACGCCGGGGTTGGCGGCCAGGATCGCGGCGAGGAAGGTGCCGCGACCACCGCCCACGTCGACCAGGGTGCCGAACCGGGACCAGTCGAACCCGGCGACGACCCGCGGGACCTGGTCGCGGAACCGGTGCGCCATCTGCCGGTTGAACGACTCGCTCAGCCGCCGGTCCGCGACCAGGTCGGCCCAGAAGTCCTGCCCGAAGCGGTGCGCGTAGCCCGACCGGCCGGTGCGGACGCTGTGCGCGAGCTCGACGAACGCCAGCTCGGCCCGCCCGCCCGCCGCGTCCAGGCTCAGCAGGTCGACCAGGCCGTTGTCGGCGTCGGCGCGGAGGTGCGCGCCGAACGCGGTCGTCCGGTAGCCGGCGGGGACGCGTTCGACGACCCCCAGGGTCACCAGGTGCGCCAGCAGGAGGTCGAGCCCGCGCCGGTCGACGTCGAGGTCGCCCGCGAGGTCCTCGACGGCGGCGCCGGCGCCGTCGAGCCGGTCCGGCAGCCCCAGCGTCGCCGCCACCCGCAGCGCCATCGGCGTGGCCAGCCCGGTCAGGCGGCGGAGGGTGCTCACGTCGTCCTCGTCGCGTTCCACGCCGACCACGGTGCCGGCTGCGTCAACGGAAGAAGCGCCGGCCCTGTGCGATCCTGGGAGGAGGGTGAACGCGACGGGAGTGCGACTGCATGGTGATCTTCGGTTTCCGCACCAAGGTCTTCGTCCTGGCGATGGTGGCGCTGCTGTGCCCCCGGTGCGGGCAGCAGGCGGCGCACGCCGTGCACCGGTCGGTCACGAAGTTCACGCTGTTCTTCGTGCCCCTGTTCCCGGTGCGCAGCCGGTACAGCACGCAGTGCACGTACTGCGGCGCGGCGAACCGGGTCACCAAGGAGCAGGCGGGGCGGCTCGCCGCGGTGCGGAGCTGAGCGCCGCCCCCGCGAACACCACCCCCTGCCGCGGACCGGCCTACCGCGCCGGCACCTCCAGGTCGGCGACCAGTTCGCCGTAGGACACCGGGTCCAGGTCGCCGAACGGGACGGCGCGGTCGCCACCGGGGGTGCGGCCCGGCCGCGCCCCCGGCCACCCGGACGTGGCGCAGGGTCTGGTCGCCCAGGGCCGCGAGGTCGCCGACGACGAGGCCGGGGTCGAGGTCCACGACGACGTGCCGCCCGCCGGGCAGCGGCTTGGCCAGGCCCAATCCACACCGCCGTCCTGGGGCGCGAGGCGTCGCCACCCGCGGTTCACCAGGCGCAGCACGGTCGGCGCGGGCAGGGTGTCGCCCGGGTGCAGCGGGTGGGCGACGCGGATCTCGGCGTCGTCGGGCGGCGTGAACGGGTCGTCGTGGACGTCGGCGAACGTGCGGTCCTCGGCGACGAGCAGCGGGTGGCCGAACAGGTGGGCCTCGAACTCGGCGCGGGTCCAAGCGCGGCCGGTGACCATCGCGCGTTCCAGCCGGTCGACCTGGTCGGCGGCGGTACCCGGCCAGCCGGGCGCGGCGGACGCGTCGGTGAGACCGGCGAGCCCGGCTGCCCGCCGAGCACGGCGGTGACGGCGGCGGCCCTCAGCACCCCGCCGTCGCCGTCGAACCACCGCGCGGCGGCCTCGGCCACCGAGGGGTCGGTGCCCTCCCGCCGCAGGAACCCCTCGACCACCCGCCGGTGCCGCTCGACGACCTCCGCCGCGTCGGCCGCGGTGCCCGCGGGTCTCGTGCGCAGGGTCCACCCGCGGTCCCGGCGGGGGTGCGGGTTGCGGACCAGCGCCGCCGCCGGGGAGAACACGTCTTGGCGGGCGCCGGACCGCTGACCACGCGCGCAACCCGGGCCACGGCGGCACCGGGCGCTGTCGGTCGTTCGCACCCGGTGTCCGGCGGCACGTCCGCCGGCCCCGCCGACCGTCCACCCCGGGGCGACGACGGTCCGCCCCGGGGTGGCGGGGTCAGGCGACGGTGGCGGGGACCTTCCGCGCCCCGACCGCGGGCCCGACCGCCGGGTCGGCGGGCGCGGTACCGCGGAACCCGCGCAGGCGCAGGCTGTTGCCCACCACGAAGACGCTGGAGAACGCCATGGCGGCACCGGCGATCATCGGGTTGAGCAGGCCCGCGACGGCCAGCGGCAGGGCGGCGGCGTTGTAGGCGAACGCCCAGAACAGGTTGCCCTTGATGGTGGCCAGGGTCCGGCGGGACAGCCTGATCGCGTCCACGGCGGCCATCAGGTCGCCGCGCACGAGGGTCAGGTCGCTCGCCTCGATGGCCGCGTCGGTGCCGGTGCCCATCGCGAGGCCCAGGTCGGCCTTGGCCAGGGCGGCGGCGTCGTTGACGCCGTCGCCGACCATCGCCACGACCTTGCCCTCGCCCTGGAGGCGGGCGATGACGTCGACCTTCTCCTCGGGCATGACCTCGGCGATGACCTCGTCGATGCCGACCTCGGCGGCCACGGCGCGCGCGGCGGCCTCGTTGTCGCCGGTGAGCAGCACCGGGGTCAGGCCCAGTCCGCGCAGCCGCCGGACGGCCTCGGCGGAGGTGGGCTTGACGGTGTCGGCGACCGAGAGGACGGCCTGCGCCCGGCCGTTGCGGGCGACCAGCACGGCGGTGCGCCCCAGCGCCTCGGCGGCGCGCTTGGCCTCGGCCAGCTCGTCGTCGAGGTGGACGGCCCACTCGGCCAGCAGCCGTTCCCGGCCCACGATCACCGCGTGCCCCTCCACCACGCCCTGCACGCCCACGCCCTCGTGGTTGCGGAAGTCCGCCACCGGCGGCAGGTCGCCCACTCGTTCGACCGCGCCGGTGGCGACGGCCTTGGCGATGGGGTGCTCGGAGGCGTGCTCCAGGGCCCCGGCCAGGCGCAGCACCTCGTCGGCGTCGACGCCGGCGGCGGTGTGCACGGCGACCAGGCTCATCCGGCCGGTGGTGACGGTGCCGGTCTTGTCCAGCACGACGGTGTCCACCCGCCGGGTGTTCTCCAGCACCTCCGGCCCCTTGATCAGGATGCCCAGCTGCGCGCCCCGGCCCGTGCCGACGAGCAGCGCGGTCGGCGTGGCCAGGCCCAGCGCGCACGGGCAGGCGATGATCAGCACCGCCACCGCGGCCGTGAACGCGGCCGACACCCCGCCGCCCGCGCCCAGCCAGAAGCCGAGCGTGCCCACCGCCAGCGCGATGACCACGGGCACGAACACGCCGGAGATGCGGTCGGCCAGGCGCTGGGCCTCGGCCTTGCCGCTCTGCGCGTCCTCGACCAGCTTCGCCATCCGCGCCAGCTGCGTGTCCGAACCGACCCGCGTGGCCCGCACGACCAGGCGACCGCCGGCGTTGACCGTCGCACCGACCACGGCGTCGCCGGGACCGACCTCGACCGGCACCGACTCGCCGGTCAGCGTGCTCGCGTCGACCGCCGAGCCGCCCTCGTCCACGACGCCGTCGGTGGCGATCTTCTCCCCCGGCCGCACCACGAACCGGTCGCCCACCGACAGCTCGGCGATCGGCACCCGGACCTCGCGGCCCCCGCGCAGCACGGCGACGTCCTTCGCGCCCAGCTCCAGCAACGCCCGCAGGGCGGCCCCGGCGGTCCGCTTGGACCGCGCCTCGAAGTAGCGGCCCGCGAGGATGAACACCGTCACGCCCGCGGCCACCTCCAGGTAGATCGCGCCCGCGCCGTCCGTGCGCTGCACGGTCAGCTCGAACGGGTGCGTCATGCCCGGCGTGCCGGCGGTGCCCCACAGCAGCGCGTACAGCGACCAGCCGAACGCCGCGAGCGTGCCCATCGACACCAGGGTGTCCATGGTCGCCGCGCCGTGCCGCAGGTTCACCCACGCCGCCCGGTGGAACGGCCACGCACCCCACACCAGCACCGGCGCGGCCAACGTCAGCGAGATCCACTGCCAGTGGGTGAACTGCCAGGCGGGCACCATCGCCAGCACGACCACCGGCAGGGCCAGCACCGCCGAGACGGTCACCCGCTGCCGCAGCGACCGGGTCGGGTCCTCCTCGGCGGCCTCGGCCCGCTCGGCCTCGACGACCGGCAGCGCCGCCCGGTACCCGGCGGCCTCGACCTGCTCGACCAGCACCCTCGGGTCGACGTCCTCGGGGAAGGTGACGTGGGCCTTCTCGGTGGCGTAGTTCACCGACGCGGTCACGCCGTCGAGCTTGTTGAGCTTGCGCTCGATCCGGTTCGCGCACGACGCGCAGGTCATGCCCGTGATGGCGAGTTCGAGCTGCGTGTCAGCCATGACCGTGGCCCTCCTCTTCCGCGTGCCCCTCGGGTACCCCGGCGGTGACGGTGAACTCGGCGGTGCGCACGACGTCGCCGTGCCGGAAGTCCAGGAACAGCCGGTAGCCGCCCGCCGAGGGCACCTCGGCCACGAACTCGACCTGCGGACCGGGGGCCGTCCGCCCGTCGCCCGGCGTGCCCCCGGGGTGGACGTGCAGGTAGGCGAGGTCGCCCTGGCGCAGCGCCACCAGGTGCCCGTAGGCGCCCAGGTAGGGCTGGAGGTCGGTGACGGGCGCGCCGTCCCTGCTCACGGTGAGCCGGACCGCGGACGCCTCGCCGGGCTCCAGGTCGCCGTCCAGGCGCACCTCGTAGCCGTCGACCCGCGCGACGCGCGAGGGCTCGTACCGCCGGGGCTCGAACACGCCGGCCGCGGGCACGTCCACCCCGAGGGTGGTCCCTTCGCCGCCGGTGGGCGTGAAGTCCGCGAACAGGCGGTACGACCCCGCGCCGGCCACGGGCAGCTCGGCCGTCCACGTGCCGTCGGGGGCCATCCGGGGGTGCACGTGCCGGTACCCGGAGGTGTCCCGGCGCACGGCGACCAGGTGCATGCGCTCCTCGTGCTCGACGTCGAAGGCGGTCACGGCGGCCCCGTCGGGGCCGGTGACCCGGAACGAGAAGGTGTCGGTGGTCCCGGCGGTCAGCGTCGTGTCGACGGGCGTGAGGGTGTAACCGCCCCGCGACGACGCCAACCCGGCGGGCTGGTCCTGCTCGGCTCCCGCGACGGCGCCGCTGTGGTCGTCCCCGTGACCGGCGCCCTCGGCGCCGGACGTGCCGTCGTGACCACCGGGGGCGGTCTCGACGGCGAGGGGACCGACAGCGCTCCCGGCGGCCCAGGCGCCACCGGCGACCAGGACGAGCGCCGCGCCGTAGGCGGAGAGCTTCGCTGCTGTGTTCATGTCAGGTCCTCGTACGAGTGGCGGAGCCCGGAACCGCGCTCCGCGTCGGCACAGTGCCGCAAGCACCTGATTTATACCCCCAGGGGGTATGCAGGTCAAGCCGGACGGCTCCCCTACCCTGGTAGGGTATCAATCACGTGGACGGCGCCCCGCCGCGGCACCCGGCCCACCCCGGCCGCGGGCCCGGGGCAGGCGACCGGAACCCGCGCACCCCCGGCGTGCAGGGACGATGAGAGGACTCGCCATGCCCGGTTACGCACACCGCCGCGACGACCACCTGAAGCGGTTGCGCCGCATCGAGGGCCAGGTCCGGGGCTTGCAGCGGATGGTGGAGGACGACGAGTACTGCATCGACGTGCTCACCCAGATCTCCGCCGCGACCAAGGCGCTCCAGGCCGTGTCCCTCGGCCTGCTCGACGAGCACCTCAAGCACTGCGTCGCCGAGGCGGTCGCCGAGGGCGGCACCGCCGCGGACGCGAAGATCGCCGAGGCGAGCGCCGCCATCGGCCGGCTCGTGCGCTCCTGACCGGGTCGCCCCCGGCGGGGCCGACCCGGTCAGGTGGTGGTCGACCGCCTCAGCGGACGGGCGGGGTGGCGAAGACCAGGCCCTGGCTCTTCGCCGAGGGGAAGCCGTGGACGTCCCGGGTGACGATCTTGACGCGGTGCTGGCTGTCCGGGGCCAGGCCGGTGAGCGTGGCCCGCCGCTCGGTCACGAAGGCGACCTGCGCGCCGTCCAGGTGCACCTCGTAGCCCCACGTGTCGAACCACCACGGGCTCGCGTACCAGGTCAGGGTCGCGCTCGTGGGCGTCGTCGCCGTGAGCGCCAACTGGGACGGGCGCACGGGGCGCTCGATGATGATGTTCTCCGACCGCAGCGTGCCGACCACGTCGTCCTGCGCCGGGTCGTGCGCGCAGGTCGCGGTGACCGTGCCGAGGGCGGTGCCGTCGGGGCGCTCGGCACGCAGGGACAGGGTGAGGTCGTCGAGGTGGACGGCGTGGTCGCCGGCCCGGTAGAAGGACATCACGGGGAAACCGCCCGCGGCGCGCAGCACGTCGCCCGGCCCGGTGACGGTGGTGGGCGCGAAGGTCAGCGTCGCGCGGGAGGTCTGCGTCCCGCCCGGGACCGTGAAGGTGGCGCCCAGGGTGGCCGTGCTGTCGCCGTCGACGCGCACGCGCGCCGCGCCCGCGACGCCGGCGGCGGACAGCTCGACGTCGGCGTCGAGGAACGCCGAGTCCACGTAGCCGATGGTGCCGGGGCGGTCGAACACCTCGTCGGGCAGGCCGATCGTGACGCGGGCGCGCACCGGCACGTCCGGCCCGAGCGACGTGGCGCACGTGTAGTCCAGGTCCAGTGCCGCGGGTGACGCGGTCGCCGCTCCCCCGGCCCCGACCAGCGCGCCGGAGTCGAGCAGCCCCAGGGCGAGTAAGCGGACCAGGGCTCTGGTGGTCTTCCGGTTCTGCCGCAAGGACTTCTCCCCTTCGTCGGGCCGACGTCGACGATATCGGCACGGGCCGCCGCGCCGCGACGTCCTGATGCCGCAAGGGCTGGGCCGCCGGCGGCAGCACGACGTGGGCCTGGGGAAGGGCCGGACGGCCCGCGGGCGTGGCCGGCCGGCCCGGTGGTCAGCCGGCCAGCACGGCCCAGCCGTGGGGCGGGAGCGCGACCTCGTCCCGGCCCGCGTCGGCCGCCCCGGCGAGCACGTCGCGCACCCCCGGCGCCGGGACCCGGGACGGGGTGTCGGCCAGGTTCAGCGCGACGAGGAGCCGTTCGCCGCCGCCGGCCACGGCGTAGACGAGCTGCTCGTTGGCGACGTGCACCTGCTCCGGGGCCGCGGCGTGCAGCCAGCGGTGCCTGCGGCGCAGGCCGATCAGCTCCTGGTGCAGGTGGAAGGTCGGCAGCCCCAGCGGGGACAGCTGCGACGGGTCCGGCGGGAAGGGCTGGCGGACGGCGTCGTCGCCGCCGACCCGGTCCGCCTTGACGCCGCGGAACGCGTGCTCGTCACCCGCCCAGACCGCCGGCGTGCCGCCCAGCGTGAACAGCACGACGAGGGCGTGCGGGAGGTGGCGCTGGTCGGAGAGCCTGCTGGCGATCCGGGTCACGTCGTGGTTGCCGACGAACGTCCAGGGCACGAACGACTCCAGGAACACCGCGTGCCGCTTCAACGACCACGCCAGCTCGAAGAGGTTGCGCTCCTCGATGCCGTGCCAGACGGCCTGCCACAGCTCGTACTGGGTGACCGCGTCCAGCCCGCCCTCGGCCACGGTGCGCGCGTAGTCGCCGTGGATGACCTCGCCGACGAAGTAGGCGTCGGGGTGGGCGGCGCGCACGGCGGGCAGCACCCGGGCCCAGAAGCCGGGCGGCACGGCGTAGGCGGCGTCGAGGCGCCACCCGTCCACGCCGCGGTCGAGCCAGTGGAGCATCACCCGGGTCACCAGGTCGGCGACGGCGTCGCTGGAGTGGTCCAGCTCGACGAGGATGTCGTGGCCCTCGAAGACGTCGGCGGACGGTTCGGCGCCGGGCGTCCAGCGCTCGGGCCAGTGCAGCCGGAACCAGTCCGCCGTGGGGGCGTCCGGTCCCTGCGCGGCGAGCGCCCGGAACGCGGGGTGCTGCCGGCCGACGTGGTTGAAGACGCCGTCGAGCAGCACCCGGACGCCGCGCGAGCGCGCGGCGGCGACGAGGGCGTCGAAGTCCGCGTCGTCGCCGAGGCGCGGGTCGACCCGGAAGTGGTCGACGGTGTCGTAGCCGTGCGTGCTCGACGCGAAGACGGGGCCGAGGGCCAGGCCGTTGCAGCCCAGCTCCAGCAGGTGGTCCAGCCAGCGCTCCAGCCGGGGCAGCCGGTGGTGGACCTCGTCGACCGCGGCGCGTTCGGCGTCCACGAAGCCCAGCGGGTACACCTGCCACCAGATCGCGTCGGCCACCCAACCGGGCACGGCTCCTCCTTCGCGTCGACACGGCACCCCGACCATCCTGCGGCCTCCGGCGGACCGCCGCCTTCCCGCGCCGGGTGATCTTCGTCCTGTCCCCGCCGCGTGCGGTGGCGGCGTCAGTTGACCGAGCCGAGCCGGTCGATCTCCTCGTCGATGCGCCGGGCCATCGCGACGTCCGCCGCGGTGACCGCGCCGACGGCGTTGGTGAACAGGGTGAACGTGACGACGTTTCCCTGGCGGCCGGTGCCGACGTGCCTGCCCCGGTCGCTCGCCAGGAGCTTGATCCGCTTGCACAGCGCGGGGATGTGGTCGGTGGGCAGCTCGACGGCCCGGCGCAGGCGGCGGCGGTCGCCCTGCCACGCGGGCAGGCCGCGCAGGGCCGCGGTCACCTCGTCGGCGGACAGCACCGCCGGCGGGGCGGCCTCGGGCTCGCCGGGCACGTCCGGACCGCCGCTCCCCGGCGCGGTGACCGGGTTCGCGCGGCCCGCGCCGGGCAGGTCCGGGTGACCGGGCTCCGGCGTGCCGGGCGGGGCAGGCGATCCGCCCGGTGCACCTGGTCCGCCCGGTGCGCCCGGTGCGGCGAACAGCTCGTCGAAGTCCTCCGGCAGGCGGTCGCGCAGCAGCGCCGCCGCGTCCGGCACGGCGGCGGACAGCGCGGCCAGCACCGCCCGGGTCAGGTACCGGCCCCGTTCGGCCGTCCCGCCGACGCGGCGGCCCACCTCGGCGGCGGCGGAGGCCGGGTCCGGCACGACGGTCGGCGCGGCTTCCGCGGCGGCCCCCGCGACGACGGCCGGCAGGGACCTGGCCAGCCGGTCGCGCTCGTCGTCGGACAGGCAGTGCGACAGCGTGCCGATCGTGGCCGTGATCGCGGCCCGCGCCTCCTCCGGGTCGGACAGCGCGGCCCTGGTGCGCACGCCCGCCACGAGGTCCTCGTAGCGGTTCACGACCCGGCCCCCCGCGGCGCGCGCAGGGTGTCCTCGGTGGTCGTCGCGTTCATGGGAACCTCCCGGGACTCTCGTCGTGCCGGCTGTCGTCGTGCCGGCTGTCGTCGCACGTGGCCTCGTCGCGTCCGGCTACCCGGCGGGGTACCGCGAAAACGGCGGCTCCCCCTTCGGGTGACCCCCGCCCCGACCTGGCGCGACGCTTGGCGGACCACCGCCCGGGTACCTGGTGACCATGGACGTGGAACGGTGCCACGAGCGGGTGGGAGCGGGGCTGGCGGCGGTGCGCGGGCGGGTGCGGGAGGTGGCCCTGGCGCTGCACCGGGACCCGGAGACCGCGTTCGCCGAGCACCGGGCGGCCGACCGGTTGACCGCCGAGCTGGCGGCGGACGGGTTCGAGGTGGACCGGGGCGTGGCCGGGATGGGCACCGCGTTCGTCGCCCGCGCGGGCACCGGCGACGGGCCGCGCGTGGCGCTGCTGCTGGAGTACGACGCGCTGCCCGGCCTGGGGCACGCCTGCGGGCACAACCTGATCGCCGCCGCCGGCCTGGGCGCGGCGCTGGCCGTGCGCCGGGTGCTGGACGACCTGCCCGGCACGCTGCTGGCCGTCGGCACCCCGGCCGAGGAGGGCGGCGGCGGCAAGGTCCTGGAGGTCGAGGCGGGCGTGTTCGACAGCGTGGACGCGGCGCTGATGTTCCACCCCGGCGCGCACGGCTGGACGTGGGCCCCGCTGACCGCGCAGCTCGAACTGCGGGTCACCCTGCACGGGCGGGCCGCGCACCCCACCGGCAACCCGACCGAGGGCGTGGACGCGCTGGCCGCCCTGATCCAGGTCTTCACCACGCTGGGCGCGCTGCGGCCCCGGCTGCCCACCGGCGCGCACGTGCAGGGCATCATCACGCGCGGCGGCGAGGCCACCAACATCGTGCCGGACCTGGCGGAGGCCCGGTTCGGCCTGCGCGCGCTGACCACCGACGGGCTGGAGGTGCTGGCCGGGCAGGTGGCGGAACTGGTGCGGGGCACCGCGCTGGCCACCGGCACCCGGGCCGAGGTCGAGCGGGTGCGCGCGCCGTACGCCCACTTCAAGGACAACCCGGTGCTGTCGGGGCTGTTCGCGCGGCACCTGGCCGAGGCGGGCACGACCCTCACCGAGCCGACGCCCGGCGTGTTCCTCGGTTCCTCGGACATCGGCAACGTCAGCGCCGTCGTGCCCGCCATCCACCCGTTCGTGGCGATCGTGGACCCGGACACGTCGGACCACACGCCGGAGTTCGCCGAGGCCGCCGCGAGCGAGCACGGCCTGGACGTGATGCTGGCCGCCGCCGGGGCACTCGCGCACACCGCCGTCGACCTGCTCGGCCGGCCCGACGTGGTGGCCGAGGCGTGGGAGGCGTTCCGCCGGG
>NZ_JBPKJK010000186.1:0-16563 GCF_051756985.1 Saccharothrix sabaoui | reverse complement strand
GTGCTCCAGCACGCCCAGCGCGTCCGGCACCAGCACGGCGACCGAGTAGTAGGCGCTGACCAGGTAGGAGACGATCGCCTTCTCGCTGATGCCCATGAACCGGGCGTTCAGGCTCGGCTGCACCTCGTCCGGGATGCCGGGCTGGTGCAGGCCGATCACGCCGTTGTCCTGCTCGCCCACCCGCATCGCGATGATCGAGCTGGTGTGGCGGTCGGAGATGGGGATCTTGTCCGACGGCAGGATCGGGATGCCCCGCCACGTCGTCACGCGCGTGCCGTCCACGTCGGTCGTGCCGGGGTAGAGGCCGCGCTTGTTGCACTCCCGGCCGAACGCCGCGATGGTGCGCGGGTGGGCCAGCATGAACGCGGTCTTGCGGCGGCGCGACACCAGTTCGTCCAGGTCGTCCGGGGTGGGCGGCCCGCCGCGGGTGTGGATGCGCTGCTTGAGGTCGACGTTGTGCAGCAGCCCGATGCGCCGGTTGTTGATCATCTCGTGCTCCTGCCGCTCGCGCAGGGCCTCGATGGTCAGCCGCAGCTGCTGCTCGGTCTGGTTCATCGGGTGGTTGTAGAGGTCGGAGACGCGGCTGTGCACGCGCAGCACGGTCTGGGCGACCTCCAGCTCGTACTCCCGGGGCGCCAGCTCGTAGTCCACGAACGTCGCCGGCAGGTCCGGTTCGCCGTCGTGGCCCGAGGCGATCTCGATGGCCGCCTCGCCGTGCTTGTTCTGCGGCTTGCCGCCGAGGCGCACGACCTCCGCGAGGTGCGCGCGCAGCGCGTCGCCGCGCCCGTTGAGCTGGAGCACCTGCCGCCGCGCGAGCACCAGGGCGATCACCGGGGTGACGGCCTTGACGGTGAAGTCCCACACCGCCTCGGCGCCCGCGAGCACCTCGTCGCCGAAGTGGTCGCCGCCGGCCATCGTGTCGAGCACGCTCTGGTCGCCGTACTCGCCGCGCCCGATCTTGTTGACCTTGCCGTGCGCGATGAGGAAGACCTCGTCGGCCGCCCGGCCCTCCTCGACGACGACGTCGCCGGGCTGGTACTCGCGCTGCTCGAACCGGTCGGCCAGCGCGGACAGCACCTCCTCGTCGTCGAAGTCGCGCAGCAGCGGCAGCTCGCGCAGCTCCTGCGGGATGACGCGGATGTCCGCGCCGGTGCTGGTGAACGTCACCCGCCCGTCGCCCAGCGAGTAGGTGAGGCGGCGGTTGACGCGGTAGGTGCCCGCCTGGGTGCTCACCCAGGGCAGCTTGCGCAGCAGCCAGCGGGGCGAGATGCCCTGCATCTGCGGCGTGGACTTGGTGGTGCTGGCCAGGTTGCGGGCGGCGGCGGTGCCCAGGCTCTGCCGCTGGTGCTCGGCCTCCTCGGGCACGAGGCCGGGGTCGATCACGGTCACGTCGGATGTCCGATCTCGTCAGGGGGAGGGAGGGGCGGTGCGGTTCAGTCCTCGCGGCCGATCTCGACGTGCTCCAGCACGCCCACGGCGTCCGGCACGAGGATCGCGGTCGAGTAGTAGGCGCTGACGAGGTAGGAGATGATCGCCTTCTCGCTGACGCCCATGAACCGCACGTTGAGGCCCGGCTGGTACTCGTCGGGCAGTCCGGTCTGGTGCAGGCCGATGACGCCCTGGTTCTCCTCGCCGGCGCGCAGCAGCATGATCGAGCTGGTGCGGGTCCTGGAGACCTCGATCTTGCTGCACGGCAGGATCGGCACACCGCGCCAGGCGGGCATGTGGTGGCCGTTGAGGTCGACGGTGGACGGGTAGATGCCGCGCTTGCTGCACTCGCGGCCGAACGCGGCGATGACCCGCGGGTGGGCCAGGAACGCGGTGGGCTCCTTCCACACGGTGCCGAGGAGCTCGTCCATGTCGTCGGGGGTGGGCGGGCCGCTGCGGGTGTGGATGCGCTGCTTGAGGTCGGCGCTGTGCAGCAGGCCGAAGTCGCGGTTGTTGACCATCTCGTACTCCTGGCGCTCGCGCAGCGCCTCGATGGTCAGCCGCAGCTGCTGCTCGACCTGGTCCATGGGGTGGTTGTAGAGGTCGGCGACGCGGCTGTGCACCCGCAGCACGGTCTGCGCGACGCTCAGCTCCAGCTCGCGCGGCGCCAGCTCGTAGTCGACGTAGGTGCCGGGCAGGTCGGGTTCGCCCTCGTGGCCCGAGGCGATGTCGATCTCGGCCTCGCCGTGGGCGTTCTGCCGGGCTCCCGCGCCGGCGGCGAAGGCGCGCTGGATGTGCGCGCGCAGCCCGCCCGCCTCGCCGTTGAGCCGCTCGAAGACGTCCCAGGGCAGGGTGAGCGCGATGACCGGCGTGACGGCCTTGACGGTGAAGCCCCACTCGCCCTGGGGTCCGGCGAGGACCTGGTCGCCGAAGTAGTCGCCGTCGGCGTGCACGCCCAGCACGGTCTGGTCGCCGTACTCGCCGCGGCCGATCCGGTTGACCTTGCCGTGGGCGATCAGGAACAGCGCGTCCTGCGGGCGGCCCTCCTCCACGAGCACGTCGCCCGGCTGGTACTCGTGCTGCTCGAAGCGGGCGGCGAGGGCGGTGAGCGCGGCCACGTCGTCGAACTTCCGCAGCAGCGGCAGCTCGGTGAGCTCCTGCGGGACGACCCGGACGTCCGCGCCGGTGTTGGTGAACGTCAGCCTGCCGTCGCCGATGGCGTAGCTGAGCCTGCGGTTGACCCGGAAGGCGCCGCCCTTCGCCTCCACCCAGGGCAGGAGCTTCAGCAACCACCGCGAGGTGATCCCCTGCATCTGGGGCACGGACTTGGTCGTCGTCGCGAGGTTCCGCGCTGCCGCCGTGCCAAGGCTCAGCCGGGGTCGCTCGAGGTCCGCGTCCGAATCGGTCACAGTCACCACGTACACCGCCAATCGGATTTCCTTCATTGGGCCGGACTGACGGTAGTGAGCGCGAATGCAGTAGGGGAAGCGGCTGATGTGGGGACCCCCCGGAGGGGTATCAGGGGGTGTTTCGCGCACGTTCGGTGCATGTATTCCGCACAGCAAGTAATAATGGGTGAATCTGTCCGACAAATGGGAACTGATTCGCCCTGACGTGGAATGTTTGACTCGTTTGTCGTAACGTTCTCCACCCTGTGGTGGAGTTGACAGACCTGCTGGTGGCCGTGTCAGTGGTCATTTCGCACTTGTGCGGTCTGAAGTCCAGTCTTGTGCGTGTACCCCGATGGGGCGATCAAGGGCATTTTTCTCGGTGAAGATCGTCTCAGTGTTTTTTCGCTGAAGTCGAGAAGCGCTCATACGACGAGCACCGCGACCCCGGGTTCCCGGGATCGCGGTGCTCGAATCGGTGGAACGGGCGCGGAACCGGGTCGGGTACCGGTCCCGCGCCCGGGACCGGTACCCCTCCGGGGGCGGATCAGGTGCTGTGCGGGCAGGTGTCCCGGTACTCCGAGATCTGCGTGCTGCGGCCCGGCGCCGGGCACAGGAACTGCTCGTAGCGGGTGTCGTTGTCGATGAACCGCTTGAGCCACGCGATGCTGTACTTCGCGATGGTGGTGTTGGAGGTGTTGGGCGCGAAGTGGCTCGCGCCGTTCAGCTCCAGGTACGCCTTGTCGAGCGTGGACGGCAGCGACGTGTAGAACGGCTCGGAGTGCGACCCCACCGGCGCCACCGTGTCGTTCTCGGCGCCGACGACCAGGGTGGGCACCCGGACGCCGCCCCAGGACTTGTCGGTGTGCCACCCGGTGAGCGGGATCGCGGCCTGCAGGGCCGGCCGCTGCTCGGCGGCGCGCAGGGTGCCGCCGCCGCCCATGGAGTGACCCATCAGGCCCAGCCGCGAGGCGTCGATGCGACCGCGCACCGAGCTGCGCTGCGTCAGGTAGTCCAGCGCCGCCAGCAGCTGCGACGCCCGGCTGTCGGGCTGGTCGAGCGTGGTGTTGGTGTCGATGGTGAACACCACGAAGCCCTGGGAGGCGATGCGCGGGCCGAGCCAGGAGATCGTCGACTGCGTGCCGGTGAAGCCGGGGGAGATGGCGATGGCGCCGAACGTCCCCTCGGCCGTGCTGGTCGGGTAGTAGATCGTGCCGCCGCCGAAGCCGGTCACCGCCAGGGACGACACGGAGGTCTCGGAGGTGGAGAACGGCCCGCGGAGGGCCTCGATGCTGGAGTTGCTGGGCGCCGGACCGCGGCGGTACTCGGTCTCGGCCGCCTCGGCCGAGGGGGCGACCAACGCCAGGGCCAGCGCGGGGATCAGCGCGGGGATCAGGGTGCGGAGTTGCACGTCGGTGTACACCTCGCTTGGCAGGGAAACTGCGGACAGCGATGACCCTGCGCCACTCGGTGACCACCCCGCATCGGTGCAACCACCGGTCCACCCGAAAACTAACACTGGTAGAAAATTTGTCCCGGACCCCTTCCGCCGACGCCGGGGGGACGGCGAGACTGGCCGCATGCTGCGCGGACGCCACCGGCAGCGCGTCGCCGTCGACGCGTTGCTCGACCGTGCCCGAGCCGGTCGGGGCGGGGTCCTCGTGCTGTGCGGCGGGCCCGGGTCGGGCAAGTCGGCGATGCTCGACGACGCCCGCCGGCGGGCGGCCGGGCGCGGACCCCGGGACCGCGAGGTCCTCCTGTGCGTGGACGACGCCCACCTCCTCGACGACACCGCGTGGCTCGACGAGCTGGTCGCGGGCCTCGCCGACGAACCGGTCGCCCTGCTCGTCGCGACCGGCGGCGACCCGCGCGGCCTGCCCTGGGTGCGGCTCGACCCGCTCGACCACGCCGACAGCCTGCGCGTGCTGCGCGACCTGCGCCCCGGCCTGCCGCCCGGCCTCGCCGACGAGGTCGCCGACCTGGCCCGCGGCAACCCGCTCGCGCTGGTCGAGCTGACCCGCGCGCTCACCTCCGAGCAGATCGGCGGCACCGCGCCCCCGCCCGACGGGCTGCCCGCGGACAGCTCGCTGCGCGCCCGGTTCACCGCCCGCTTCCGGGCCCTGCCCGCGCAGGCCCGGTTCGCCGCGGCGCTGCGCGTCGTGGACGACGAGGTCGACGACGACACCCTGGCCCGGATGCCCGACCTGGACCTGGACGCCGTCGAGGACGCCCGCGCCCTGCTCGACGACGACCCCCTGGCCCGCGTCGCGCTGCGCGACGCCCTGCCGCTGCCGCTGCGGTTCGCCGCGCACGCCGCCCTGGCCGCGGCGCTGCCGCCCGGCCCGCGCCGCACCTGGCACGAGGCCGCCCGCGCGCCCGGCAACCGCGACGCGTTCGCCGACCGGCTCGCCGGGGCCGCCGGCCGCGCCCGCCGCTGCGGCGACTACCCGGCCGCCGCCCGCGACCACGACCGCGCGGCGACCCTGGCGGCCGAACCCGACACCCGCGCCCGCCACCTCGTCGCCGCCGCCACCGACCACTGGGCGCACGGCGCGCCCCGCCGCGCCCGCGTCGCCCTGCGCACCGCCGCCCGGCTCACCGACAGCGACGAGCTGCGCGCCCGCGCCGAGCTGGTCAAGGGCGGCATCGACCTGGGCCACGGCCTGCCCGACCTCGCCGTGCGCCGCCTGCTGCACGCCGCGGGCCAACTGGTGCACACCCACCGCGAGCTGGCCATCACCGCGCTGGGCTTCGCCGGCGAGGCCGCCAGCATCGCGGGCGACCACGCCCGGTACGCCGAGACCGCCGCGTTCGCCGCCCGGCTGCGCCTCCCCGACGAACCCGACCGCACCCGCGTCACCCTCGACCACCTCGCCGGCATGGCCGCCACGTTCGCCGGCCGGCACACCGAGGCGCTGCCCGCGCTGCGCTCCGCGGTGGAGCTGGCCGAACGCGTGCCGCACCCGCAGGCCAAGATCTGGGGCGGCCAGGCCGCCTACGCCCTCGGCGACGCGACCCGCGCGCACGAGCTGGCCACCAGCGCGGTGACCGCCGCCCACGAGCAGGGCCTGACCTCCCTCGTGCCGTGGGCGCTGGTCTACCGGGCGCTGTCCGCGCTGCTGCTCGACCAGCACGCGGTGGCGCTGTCGGCGGCGTTCGAGGGCGTGCACGCGGCCACCGCGATCGGCCAGCACAACGCCGTGGTCGACCACCTCACGATCCTCGCCCTGCTCGCCGCCCTGCGCGGGGACACCGACACCGCCGTGCACCGCGTCGAGGCCGCCGCCGAGCAGATCGCCCAGCGCGGCCTCGGGCGCTCCGGCACGTTCGGCGCGTGGGCGTCGGCGTGCGTCGACCTCGCCCTGGACCGCCCGGCCGACGCCCTCGACCGGCTGCGCCTGATGACGGCCGGCTCCGGCGGCGTGCACGCGGGCATCAAGGTCATGGCCGCCCCGCACGTGGTGGAGGCCGCCGTCGGCTGCGGACGCCGCTCCACCGCGGACCGCGCGCTGCGCCGCTACGAGAAGTGGGTGGGCGCCACGAACAGCCCGGCGCGGCTGGCCCTGTCGCACCGCTGCCGCGCCATGCTGGCCGACGACCCCGGCGCCGAGGAGCACTTCCGCGAGGCCATCCGGCTGCACCGGGCCAGCGGCACCGCCATGGAGCTGGCCAAGACCGAGCTGTTCTACGGGCACCGGCTGCGCCGCGGCCGCAAGCCCCGGGCCGCGCGGGACGTGCTGCGCGACGCCGTGAAGATCTTCCAGCGCTACGAGGCCGACCGCTGGGTCGCCCGCGCCCGGGCCGAGCTGCGCGCCGCCGGCGAGGCCGTCACCGCCCCCGCCGACGCGCCGCCCACCGGCGACCGGGTCGCCTCGCTCACCCCGCAGCAGGCGCAGATCGCCCGCCTGGTCGCCGAGGGCGCGACCAACCGGGAGGTCGCCGCGCGCCTGTTCCTGAGCCACCGCACCGTCGAGCACCACCTGCGCAACATCTTCGCCAGGCTCGAGGTGCGGTCCAGGGTCGAGCTGACCAGGATGCTCGACTGACGAGGAGGGGTTGCGTGCGCGAGCACTACCGGCACTGGCAGCGGATACCGACCCGGTGGCACGACAACGACGTGTACGGCCACGTCAACAACGTCGTGCACTACGCGTGGATGGACACCGTCATCAACACGTGGCTGATCACCACCGGCGGGCTGGACATCCACCGCGGACCGGCGATCGGGCTGTGCGTGGAGTCCCGCTGCAACTACCGGGCCTCCATCGCCTTCCCCGAGGCGGTCGACGCGGGCCTGCGCATCGGCCACCTCGGCCGCTCCAGCGTGCGCTGGGAGGTCGGCTTCTACCCGGAGGGGCGTGACGACGTGGTCGCCGAAGGGCACTTCGTGCACGTGTTCACCGACCGGGACACGCGCAAACCGATCGACGTACCGGCCGGGCTGCGCACCGCGATGGAGGGGCTGGTGGTCGCGTGAGGACCAGGGGCGCGGTGCTGACCGCCGTGGGCGGACCGCTGGAGGTGCTCGACCTGGAGCTGGACCCGCCCGGCCCCGGCGAGGTGCTGGTCAAGGTCGGCGCCACCGGGCTGTGCCACTCCGACCTGTCGGTGATCGACGGCTCGCGGATCAGGCCGCTGCCGATGGTCCTCGGCCACGAGGCCGCGGGCGAGGTCGTGGAGACCGGGCCGGGCGCGTCCGACTTCGCCGTCGGCGACCGGGTGGTGCTGTCGTTCGTGCCCGCCTGCGGCTCGTGCCGCCGCTGCGCGTCCGGCCGGCAGGCGCTGTGCGAACCGGGCGCGGCGGCCAACCGCGAGGGCACCCTGCTCGGCGGCGCCCGGCGGCTGCGGCTGCCCGACGGCACCCGCCCGCACCACCACCTGGGCGTGTCCGGGTTCGCCGAGTACGCCGTGGTGTCGGAGAAGTCCGCGACCCGCGTGCCCGACGACCTCGCGCCCGAGGTGGCCGCCCTGTTCGGGTGCGCCGTGCTCACCGGCGCGGGCGCGGCGTTCTACAGCGCCGCGGTGCGACCGGGCGACCGGGTCGCGGTCTTCGGGCTCGGCGGGGTCGGCCTCGCCGCCCTGCTCGCCGCCCGCGCGGCCGGGGCGTCGCGGATCGTCGCGGTGGACGTGGTGGAGCACAAGCGGGCGCTGGCCCGCAAGCTCGGGGCCACGCACGACGTGGCGGGCGGCGCGGACGCGGTGGCCGCGGTGCGCGACCTCACCGGTGGCGGCGCCGACAAGGTCATCGACACCACCGGCGTGGCGGCCGTGCTGGAGCAGGCCTACCTGGCCACCGCCCCGGGCGGCACCACGGTCACCGTCGGCCTGCCGCACCCCGACCGGACCGTGACGCTGCCCGCGCTGAGCCTGGTCGCCGAGGAGCGCACCCTCAAGGGCAGCTACCTCGGGTCGTGCGTGCCCCGGCGGGACGTGCCCCGGTTCGTCGAGCTGCACCGCACCGGGCAGCTGCCCGTGCACGAGCTGCTGTCGGGGACCCTCGCGCTGGACGACGTGAACGCCGGGTTCGCCCGTTTGGCGTCGGGGGATGCCGTCCGGCAGGTCGTCGTCCCGTGACCGGCCGGCCGGTACGGTTACCCGGATCGGGTGACGGCTAGGCAGGGGAGTGGTCCGCGGTGCGCAGACGGTCGATGCTCGCGGGTGTGGCGTCAGCGGTGGGCGGGGTGCTCGCGGGCGGGGGCTCGGCGAAAGCCTCCGGCCGCCTCGGCCTGCGCGACCACCGCCTGGTGAACCTCGCCCACGTCAACGACCCCGAGCGGACCAGCGTCTACCCCGGCGACCCGGAGTTCACCCTGTCCACGGTCACCACCGTGCCGGAGGACGGCTACTACCTCCAGTACGTGCGGCAGGGCGAGCACACCGGCACCCACTGGGGCGCGCCCGCGCACTTCAACGCCGACCAGCCGCACGCCGACGAGCTGGACACCGAGGACCTGTTCCTGCCCGCCGTGAAGGTCGACGTGCGGGAACGGGCCCGGCTCGACGCCGACTATGAGGTGAGCGTCGCCGACCTCCAGCGCTGGGAGAAGCACCACGGCCGCATCCCCCGCGAGGCGGCCGTGGTGCTGTGGACCGGCTGGGAGGACCGCTGGGGCACCGACGCGTTCTACAACCTCGACGCCGAGGGGCGGATGCACCAGCCGGGCTTCTCGCTGGCCGCCGTGGAGTGGCTGGTGGGGACCGGGCGGCTGGGCCGCCGCGGCGCGCTGGGCACCGACACGTTCAGCCCCGAGCCCGCGACCGACACCGACTACCGGGTGTCCAAGCTGCTCTACCGGGAGCACCGGATCAGCCTGGAGGTGCTGGCGAACCTCGCCGAGCTGCCCGAGCAGGGCGCGCACGTGCTGGCCGGCGGCGTGGTCAACCGGCGCGGCTCCGGTTCGCCGGCGAGCGTGTACGCGTTCGTGCCGAAGCGGTGAGCCGGGCCTGTTAGCTTCCGGTGGGTGCCCACCCACGAGGAGATCACCCGCCACCACGACCCCGACCCCGACGAGGACCCCTGGGTGCTGGGACCGCCCCCGCCCGAGGAGGTCCGCATCGTCCCCTACGACCCGGGCTGGCCCCGGTGCTATGAACGCCTCGTCGCCGACGTGCGCGCCGCGCTCGGCGACGCGGTCCTCGACGTCGAGCACGTCGGCTCGACGTCCGTGCCCGGCCTGGCCGCCAAGGACGTCGTCGACATCTCCCTCACCGTCGCCGACCCCCGCGACGAGCACGCGTACGTGCCCGCGCTGGAGCGCCTCGGCTACGTCCTCGTCATCCGCGAGCCGTCGTTCCACGAGCACCGCGCGCTGCGGCTGGCCGAACCCCGCGCCAACCTGCACGTGTACGGCCCGGACTGCCCGGAGGCGATCCGCGTGCGCATGTTCCGCGACTGGCTGCGCGCGCACCCCGAGGACCGCGAACGCTACGAGGCGGCCAAGCGCGCGGCCGTGCCCGGCGGCGGCCACGTGATGGACTACAACGCCCGCAAGCAGGACGTCATCCGCGAGATCTACGACCGCCTGTTCCGCGCCGCCGGGATGCTGTAGCCCCTCGGTCATGACGGTGCACGGTCAGGGCGGTGCGCGGTCAGGGCGGTGCGCGGAACAGGCCGTCGAGCAGCACGGGGATCGCGCGCCGGGCCGTGCCCGGGTCCGGCGCCGCGTCGACCGCGGCCTGGAGCATCGTGAACACGAGCGGCAGGTCGTCCAGCACGACGTCGCCCTTGAGGTGCCCCGCCGCCTGCGACCGGGCGAACGGGACCCGCAGCGCGTCGAGCAGGGCCCGGACCTGGCCGAGCTGGTCGGTCCGCGGCAGCCGGCGCAGCTCGTCCACCAGCGGGCGCACCGACACCTGGTGGACCAGCACCCCGCGCAGCAGCGACCGGAACGCCGCCGGGTCGTCCGCGCCCCGCCCCGCGGTCCGGCGCAGCACCGCCACCTGCTCCCGCGTCACCGCCAGCAGCAGCGCCCGGCGGTCGGAGAAGTGCCGGTACACCGTCGCCTGGCCCAACCCGGTCGCGTCGGCGAGCCGCCGCACCGACGGCACCGGCCTGCCCAGCGCCACCTCGTCCCAGGCCGCGCGCAGGATGGCCGCCCGGTTGCGGCGGGCGTCGCTGCGGTGCGGCGCTTGACGGAGGGGCACGTCGGCCATCCCGGCGGGCGAGCGGTGGATGTTACCCGGAAGTAATGAGAATAGCACCGTCTGTGATACCTCGGTTCGCCTTCGTAACGTCGGTGATCACGCGCCTTCACGCCTGGCGTCATCGAGGAAGGACTGGACGTGCGCAAACGTCTTCTCAGGGTCGTGTGTGCGGTGCTGCCCGCCGCCCTGGCGGTCGTGCTCACCACCTCCACCGCCTCCGCCGCGGCCCCCGTCGACTACGTCGCCCTCGGCGATTCCTACTCCTCCGGCACCGGTGCCCCGCCCTACACCGGCGGCACCTGCTTCCGCAGCCCCCGCGGCTACGCCCAGCTGTGGGCCGACACCCACGAGGTCTCGTCGTTCCGGTACGCCGCCTGCGGGGGTGCCACCACCGACAGCATGACCGACCAGTTCGCCTCCCTCGACGCCGGCACCGACCTGGTGTCCATCACCATCGGCGGCAACGACATCGGCTTCGCCTCCACCATGCTCACCTGCGTCACCGGCAGCGACAGCGCCTGCGTCAACGCCGTCGACGCCGGCATCTCCCAGGGCCGCACCGCGCTGCCCGCCAAGCTCGACCGCACCTACGCCACCATCCGCGCCCGCGCCCCCGGCGCCACCGTCGTCGTCCTCGGCTACCCGCGCCTCGTCGAACCCGCCGGCACCTGCCTGAGCACCACCAAGCGCACCGCCCTCAACAACGGCGCCGACGTCCTGCACGAGGTCATCTCCGCCCGCGCCACCGCCGCCGGCCTCCGCTACGTCGACGCCCGCGCGCGGTTCGCGGGCCACGGCGCCTGCGGCCGGTCGCCGTGGGTCAACTCGTTCTCCCTGCTGCGCCTCGTGGAGTCCTTCCACCCCAACGCCACCGGCTACGCCCAGGGCTACCTGCCGCTGCTCAACTCCGTGACCGGCTGACCCGCTGACCCGCTGACCTGCTGACCCGCTGACCGCCCGTCGTCCCGCGCCCGGCCGCCCTCCCCGGCGGTCGGGCGCTCCGCGGCGCTCCCCGGCGGTCGGGCGCGCTCACGGGTGGATGACCAGCCCGTGACCACCCTCGCGCTTCGCCTCGTACATCGCCTTGTCCGCGCACCGCAGCACCGACTGCGCCGTCGCCTCCGGGTCCTGCTCGGCGCAGATCACCACCCCCACCGACGCGCTGATCTCCCCGCCCAGCGCGTCCAGCACGCGGAACGCCACCTGCTCCGGCTCCTCCACGCCCTCCACCAGCACCCCGAACTCGTCACCACCCAACCGGGCGACCACGTCCGTGTCCCGCACGCACGACCGCAACCGCCGCGCCACCCGCTCCAGCAGCGCGTCGCCGTGCGCGTGACCCGACACGTCGTTGACCGACTTGAAGTCGTCCAGGTCCACGAACAACAACCCGAACGGCGAGCCCTCGCGCTGGTGCGCCGCCATCGCCTCGTCCAACCTGCGCTCGAACAGCGCCCGGTTCGCCAACCCCGTCAACGGGTCGTGGTGCGCCTGGTGCGACAGCGTGTGCTCCGACTCCCGCAGCAGCAGCACCAGCTCCGTGTTGTCCACCAGCGTCACCAGCTGCCGCAGGATCACCGCCACGAACACCGTGAACCCGCACGCGATCTCCACCGCGTCCAACGTCCCCAGCTCACCCCGCACCGTGCTGCGCAGCACCAGCACCGTGCACACCAGCAGCGGCACGTACGGCATCAGCAGGTACGCCCACTGCCACGACCGCCGCGTCCGGACCGGCCCGCCCACCGCCGCCGGCACCGGCGCCAGCGCGGCCAGGCCGATCAGCACCGGCCCCACCACGAACCCCGCGTTCGCCAGCGGCGGCACCTCCGGCGCCCGCACGCTCACCAGGTACGCGAACGCCAGGTCCGACACCGCCAGCCCGGTCAACCCCAGGCCCAGCAGTCGCAGCTGCGGGCGCAGCACCACCTTCCGGTCCGCGCTCAGCACCACCACGATCACCAGCAGCACCAGGTCCGTGATCGGGTAGGCGATCGCCACCAGGAACGCGGGCGCCGTCGGGTTGCCCGCCTCCACCAGCCTGCCCAGCGCGATCGCCCAGGCCAGCACGAACAGCGACCCCACCACGATCAGCCCGTCGAGCAGCAGCACCAGCCGCGCCGACCGCGAGCGCCGGTCCAGCAGCGCGTCCGGCGTCCCCGAACGGCGGAAACCGCCGATCACCAGCAGCGCGGCGAACGCGCACGGCACGATCCCCAGGTACCCGGCGTCCGCCACCGACGGCGACGGCACGGCCCGCTGCTCCACGAGCTGGAACCACGTCCACAGCGCCATGCCCACCGACCAGGAGAACGCGCCCAACCCCGTCGCGACCCGCCAGCTCCGGTCCGGACCGGACGTGCGCCGAGCCGTCCACCAGCAGCAACCGGTCGCGAACAGGCCCGCCGCGAGCTGGGACAGGTCGTCCAGCGCCACCTCGGCGTCCCCGCGCACGAGGTCCACGCTCGCAGCGGCGGACGCGACGGCGGCGAGCACCAGGACCACGGCCGCCGTGACGCCGAACCGCCTCGTCGCCAGCACGCGCCCCAGTGTGCCGCATTCCCGCTCCGCCGGCCCGGCCGTCCTGGAAGGATCGGCGTGTGGCAGAGCAGCAGGTCCCCGTGGCCGAGGACGTGGTGACGGAGCAGGACTACGAGCGCTTCGCGCGGCACCGGATCGCCGAGTCCGGCGGTGACGCCGACGCGTTCGGCCTCTCCTACAACGTGCTCCACCTGGCGTACATGATGATCACCGACTACGAGGCCCTCGTGCACCGCGAGCAGGGCTGGACCATGCCGGGCTTCCGGCTGATGTTCAAGCTCTGGATACTCGGCCCCACCCAGCCCGCCCGGCTGGCCGAGCTGTCCGGGACCACCCGGTCGGCCATGTCGAACCTGATCAACACGCTGGAGCGGGCCGGCCTGGTCGAGCGGACCAGGGACGGCCAGGACCGGCGCGTGGTGTTCGTGGCCCTGACCGACCAGGGGCGGGACGCGGTGTCGTCCACGTTCCCGGTGCAGAACGCCCGCGAGGCCCGCTGGTTCGAGGCGCTGGACCCGGCGGAGTGCGCGCAGATGGTGGAGCTGATCCGCCGCGTGGTGGCCTCCAGGCCGGGCTGACCGCCCTTCCCGCCGCCCTCTCCCCGCCCCGCCCCGCCTCGCGCCGCGCCCGTCGACGCGGGGCGGGGCCGCGCGCCCCATTTCCACCCGGCCGTCCTCCGAAGTGGAATTAGTGGTATTTTCAATTGATTCGTGCATGACGGTGCGCTGCCCGGCTCAGCCGACACGGGCATTCGTCGCCCCCGTCCGTTGAATTGCGAAAAATTGCGCACCGATGCCGAGGTCCGGTGTACTCGAACGGTGGAACAGCGCCGCGTCACCTCTGCGCTACATTCCTGTAACCGCCACCGCCGCAATGTTCGCCGTCACCACACCCCCGTCATCACCGCTTCCCGCCGCGTGCACGACCTCGCGGCAGAAAGGCCCCCCATGTTGACCGCAATGGCCGCGGTGGCGCTCGCGCTGTCCGCACTCACGCCGGCCGGAGAAATGGACACGTCGAGTCCGCCCCCCGATTACGTCGGGATCGAGGTGGTGACCGTCAACGGCTCCGGGTGCCCACCCGGCACCGCCGCGGTCGCCGCCTCCGCCGACCGCACCGCCTTCACCGTCACCTACAGCCAGTTCCTGGCCGAGGCCGGCGGCGGCTCGCAGCCCACCGACTTCCGCAAGAACTGCCAGCTCGTGCTGGAGGTCACCTACCCGCAGGGCTTCACGTTCGGCGTCGCCCAGGCCGACTACCGCGGGTTCGCGCACCTCAAGCACGGTGCCAGCGGCCTGGAGCAGGGCAACTACTACTTCACCGGCACCTCGCCCACCTCGCGCCGGAGCCACGCGTTCGCCGGGCCGTACAGCGACAACTGGCAGGCCACCGACACCACCGAGTGGGATGCCATCGTCTACGCCCCGTGCGGCGAGCGGCGACTGTTCAACGTGAACACCGAACTGCGCGTGCAAGCCGGTTCTTCGAGCGGTGTCAGTTTCATGGTGATGGATTCCACCGACAGCAGCGTCAGCACCGAGTACCACTTCTCCTGGAAGCGCTGCTGAGCCGTTCACCCTGAACGCCGCACCGCTTCGCGTCAGTTGACACCGCCGTTGTTCACACGTACCGGACCCGCTTCGGAAGGTGCCTCATGTTCAACTTCGCGGCAGCGGCCGCACTGGCGATGTCGGTGATCATATTCCCACCGGGCGGGGCGCCCAACACCACGCCGCCGCCCGAGTACATCACCATCGACGTGGTGACCGTGAACGGCTCCGGGTGCCCGCCCGGCAGCGCCGCGGTGGCCGTGTCCCCGGACAACAAGGCGTTCACGGTCACCTACAGCGAGTTCCTGGCGCAGGTGGGCGTCGGCGCCCTGCCCACCGATTTCCGGAAGAACTGCCAGCTCAACCTGAGGGTCAACGTCCCGCAGGGCTTCACCTACGGCATCGCCCAGGCCGACTACCGCGGGTTCGCCCACCTCGAACGCGGCGCCACCGGCCTGGAGCGGGCGAACTACTACTTCCAGGGCATGTCGCCGACGGCGTACAAGAGCCACCCGTACAGCGGCCCGCTCAGCGACGACTGGCAGGCGACGGACACCACCGAGATCGCCGCCATCGTCTACCACCCGTGCGGCGAGCAGCGGAACTTCAACATCAACACCGAGCTGCGGGTGGGCGCCGGTACCTCCGACCCGGCGACCACGACGAGCTTCATGTCGATGGACTCGACCGACGGCAGCTTCAACACCACCTACCACTTCGCGTGGAAGCCTTGCCCGTAACGAGGGCCGCAGTGGGACGCCCCGACCGCGCGACCGCGCGCGGTCGGGGTGGAAGCACGTACGCGGTACCGCCGCAGTAGCCCCAAGTCCGCCTGTCCCGCCGTTCCCGGATGGAACGCTGCACGCCGTCCGGAACGGCTCAGGCGGTCGGCTCGTTGGCGATCCCGAACGGCACGTGCACGCATGGGACCATGGACGCGGACTCCAGGTGGCTTTGCTGGTCGTCGAAGAAGATGTGCGGGCGCAGAACTGCCAAAACCTTGCGCTTCTCGATGCCGCCGAGGAAGAACGCGTCGTTGACGAGGAGCCCCCACTCCTTGATGCTCCGCAGGGCCCGTTCGTGCGAGGGGGCGTTGCGCGCGGTGACGATCGACACCCGCAGGCGCGTCCGATACTCGCGGTCCGAGGCCCTCACCTCTTCTTCACGGGCGCGGATCCGGTTGATCGCCTGGGAGAAGGCTTGAAGGGGGCCGGGGTTGTGGGCGGTTGCGACGTTGAGCCGTTCGTGCTCGTGGAAACTCTGGAGGTCGCCGTTCTTCATCACCCGCTCCGATTCGTCGTCGGCCAGGACGGAGTCGAAGTCGAACGCGATCCGAAGTTCTGAACCCTCGTCGTCGACGAAGGTCGACTTGAGGACGCGCCCGGCGGGAAGACCTGCGGAGTTCGCGGAGTGCACGTCTTCCTCATTTGCGGAGAGGAACAACGACATGTTGAGGGCTTCCACGAACTGGTGAGGTGATCTGCCCTGCTGGAAGATCGCCCTGGTGATCGGCAAGCCGTGGTGCTGGATCGAGCGCATCACCCGTAGTCCGGTGTCCGGGCTGTTCTTGGACAGCACGATCACCTCCACGAGGGGGTCTTCGTCGGCTGCGAGGTCGTTGAGCATCAGCAAGCGCTTGACGAAGGGGAACGCGACGCCCGGCTTGAGCGGCTTGTCCGCCCGCTGCTCCTGGTAATCGCGGTAGGCCGCGACCCCCTTCTTGCGGAAGACCCTGTCGGATTTCTTCAGGTCGAACAGTGCGCTGGACGCGATACCGATGACCAGGCGGTCGTTCAAGTCGTAGGTCATGGTCCACTCCACGGGTTCGTCGTTCGGGAAGCGGACACTACGTTCGGAAGAGTGATATGGACAGTCACCTGATCGGGTGAACCGCGCAACCTGGGACAACGTGGATCGCATTACTCATGTTGCCGAGAGAATTCGGAAACCAGCGGTACCGGGCCGAGCTGAACGAGGATCCGCTACGACCTCGGACCGGGCGCCGCAGCGCG
>NZ_JBPKJK010000185.1:0-16836 GCF_051756985.1 Saccharothrix sabaoui | reverse complement strand
GCGCGCCGGCGCCGCCGGGCAGCCACACGACCCGGTCGGCGTACTGGGCGACGCGCTCCAGCCGGTGCTCGGCGATGAGCACGGTCATGCCCAGGTCGTGCACGAGCCGGTGCAGCGCGGCCAGCACGTCCTCCGCCGCGCCGGGGTCCAGCGCGGACGTCGGCTCGTCGAGCACCAGCACCCTCGGGTGCGCGGTAAGGGCCGCCCCGACCGCGACCCGCTGCTGCTGGCCGCCCGACAGCGTGGCGAGCGGCCGGTCGCGCAGCCCGGCCAGCCCCAGCAGGTCCAGCGTCTCCTCGACGCGCTTGCGCATCACCGCGTTCGGCAGGCCCAGCGACTCCATCGAGTAGGCCAGCTCCTCCTCGACGGAGTCGGTGACGAACCCGGCCTGCGGGTCCTGCGCCACCACGCCCACCACGTCGGCCAGCTCGCGCGGCGGGTGGGTGCGGGTGTCGCGGCCGTCGACCAGCACGCGGCCGGCGAGCGTGCCGCCGGTGAAGTGCGGCACCAGCCCGTTGACCGCGCGCAGCAGGGTGGACTTGCCCGACCCGGTGCGCCCGACCACCAGGCACAGCTCGCCCTCCGGCACGTGCAGGTCCACGCCGGCCAGCACGGGCGCGCCCGCGTCGCGGTAGGTGACGGTGACGTTCTCGAACCGGATCATGTCCTCTTCCCGATCGGGCGGCCCGCGACCAGCACGGGCGCCAGGGCGCACAGCACGCCGAGCGCCGGCAGCAGCGGCAGGGCGGGCGCGACCAGCGGCACGGTGCTCGCCGACAGCGCGGCACCACCCAGGTCCGCCGGCGCGAGGAGCGTCGCCGCCGCCGCGACCAGCCCGGACGCCACCACCAGCAGTTCGCGCGGCCCCCAGCGGTCCGGGCGGTACCGGCTGCGCCGCACCCGCCGCGACCCGGTCCACAGCCCGGCCACCGCCAGCGCCGACCCCAGCGCCAGCACCGGCGCGCCGGCCGGCGACGACGTGCCGTCGAGCAGGCCGTAGGCGCCGACGCACAGACCGGCGAGGCCGCCGAGCACGAGCCCGCCGGTCAGCAGGCGCGCGCGCCGCGACTGGCCGGCGGTGCGCCCGTAACCGCGCGAGTCCATCGCGGCGGCCAGCACCAGCGACCGCTCGAACGCGTCCTCCAGCACCGGCGCCATCAGCACCCGCACCGCCCGGACCCCGCGCACGGCGCCACCGCGCAGCGCCCGCGCCCGGCGCACCGACCGCGCGCTCGCCACCAGCTGCGGGGCCACCGTCAGCGCCACCACCACGGCCACGCTCACCTCGTACAGCGCGGCGGGCAGCGAGCGCAGCAGCCGCTTGGCGTTGGCCAGCGCGTTCGCCGCGCCCACGCAGCACAGCAGGGTCGCGAGCTGGAGCCCCTGGTACACCGCGAAGGCCAGGCCCTCGGCGCTGACCGGCCCGCCCAGCCGCACGCCGGCCGCCCAGTCCGGCAGCGGCACCTCGGGCAGCGCGACGAGCACCGTCGGCCCGGTGACGCCGCCGAGCAGCACGTGGAACACCACCCGGACCGCGATCACCACCAGCCCGAACCTGAAGAACACGCCGTACGCGCTCGCCCACGGCGTGTCCTGGCGGCACGACACCGCCACGAACCCGGCGACCGCGACGACGAGCGCGAGCAGCACCGGGTTGTTCGTCCGGCCCGCGACGACGCCCAGGCACAGCGCCCACAGCCACCACGCGCCGGGGTGCGGCGTCACCCCGCGCCCTTCGCGCGCCGCCGCGCGACCCACGCGCCCGCCCCGGCCAGCAGCGCGACCACCGCGAGACCGGCGACGAGGCCGACCGCGCCGCCGGACGACGGAGCCGCCGCGGGGCCGACGGCCGTGGACGGGGCGCCCGTCGGCGGGGCGCCGGACGACGCGGCGGCCGTGCCGCCGGCCGGGGTGTCCGAAGAGGACGGTGACGCGGTGGTGGCGGGCGTCGTGCCCGGTCCGGGGGAGTCGGTCGGCGGTCCGGTCCCCGGTGTGGTCGCCGGTGGCGGGGACCCCGCCACCGGGGGTTGGGCAGCCGGGGGTTGGGCCGCCGGTGGCGGGGGTGCGGGCTGCCGGGGCGCCGGCTGCGGGGGAGCGGGCGGCTGGACCGGGGGCGCGGGTGCCGGGGGTGCCGCGCCGGGCTGCTCGCCCGCGCCGAACGCCCAGCCCTCGACGGTGCCGGGGGCCGGGTCGTGCGCGCTCGCCGACCCGCTGCTGTAGACCCACGACCCGCCCGGCCGGGCGTGCCAGTACGACCAGTAGGCGGTGGTCGGCGACGTGCCGACGCACGCGTCGCGGTCCTGCCCGGGCAGGCCGTCGATCCGGCACACGAACCCGGGCTGCCGGGCCGCGAAGGTGAAGCCGAAGCCGGCGGCGGTCAGCGCGGCGGTGCCGGACGCCGGGTCGCCGGCCGCGCAGCCGGTGCGCACGCCGCCGCCCAGGGACCGGAAGTCCACGACCACGGCGACACCGGCGCAGTCGGCCGCCCGCGCCGCCGGGGGAGCGGCGATCGAGGCGAGCACGACGACGCCCCAGGCCGCCAGCGCCCGCCGCCACCGGGACGTCACGTCGACCGCCTGCGCGCCAGCGCCAGCAGGAGCGCGCCGCCGGCCAGCAGCAGCGAGCCGAGCCACACCGCCGGGCCGACCTCCACACCCGTGCGCGCCAGCTCACCGCCGCCGCCCACCACGACCACCGCCGCGGTGGTGGTCGTGGTGGCCGCCGCCGACGTGGTGCCCGGGGCGGACGTGGTGGTCGTCGCCGTGGCGGTGGGCGCGGTGGTGGTGGGCGCCGTGGTGGTGGACGTGGGCGTGGTGCTGGTGGGCGTGCCGGCGCAGTCGAGGACCGGCGCGCCCGGGCGGTCGCCCGCGGTGGACAGGGCGGCGAAGCCGACGCCGGTGACGCCGAGCACGCCCTGCGTCGTGGCGCGCGTCGCGGTGGCCGCGGCGAACCCGGTCCGGTCGAACGCGAACGCGCCCCGGTCGGCCTCCGCGCCCGCGCACCCGACCTGCAACGACGCCAGGAACGCGGCGGCCCGGTCGGCGGCCCGCGCCTCGCCGCCCACCCGCAGCGCCTGAGCGGCGAGGCCGGTGCTGTTGGCGTTGCCCTCGTCGAGGCCCCTCTCGTCGCGGAACCCGCCGCCGGGCTGCTGCGCGTTCACGAGCCAGGTCAGCCCGCCGGCCGCGGCGTCGGCCCGGTCGGCGGCGAGCAGCGCCTGCACGGCCATCGCGGTGGCGTCCACGTGGGACGTGCACGGCGCGGTCGCCAGCAGCAGCGGGAAGCCGCCGTCCGGGCACCGCCCGCCGGCCAGGAAGTCGACGGCGTCCCGCGGCGCGCCGCCCGCGCGGTCCAGCGCGAGCACGGCGAACGCCTGGGAGAAGCCGTTGGAGTAGTCCTGGTAGGCGGTCCGGTCGGTGAACCGGCCGGACGGGGCCTTGAGCGCGGTCAGGCCCGCGACCAGGTCGACGCCGCCGAAGTCGGTCGGGTCCGCGCCGGTCACCGAGGCGAACAGGGCGAGCTTGGCGTGCGCGCCCGCGTACGACTCGGTGGCGGGGGTGTCGAAGTGCAGGTAGTTGGAGATCGTCCCGGGTCGCGCGACCCACGCGCCGACGCGCTCGCCGGTGTCGCTCGCCACGTCGGCGGCGGCGAGCGCGAACGCGGCGTCCAGCGTGAGCCCGGGGTCGGGGTAGCCCGCGCTCTCCAGGTGGTCGCCGTCCACGAGCTGCCGGGTGAGCCAGCCCGCGGCGGTCCCGGCGGGGGTCCCCGGCTCCGCGGCGTGCGCCGGCGCGGGCAGGGCCAGGGCGGCGAGCGCGACGGCGACGGCGGTGGCGGTCCGTCCGAACGGCATGGTCGACCTTTCCGGGGCGCGAGGCGTGGGCGGACCCCGGACAGCCGTCACCGGCTCCCTGGGCTCCGACCCGTTGACCTCGACGGTGTCAGGAGCACGGCGCGCGCGGCAGGTGTTCGGGCTCGTCCCCTCGGGGACCCACCGTTGCGGGTCAGCGCCGGATTCCGACCGGCTTCCCCTGTTCGGGCGCGATTGCCGATCGTCTTGCACCGTTCACGGCGTGTCAATCCGCCTCAGGCGCGATGCTGCTCACCTCGGCGTGCGGTTACCGTCAACCAGTTCAAACCTGGGGAAGAGGGGTGTGGGGATGTCGACTCTGGCGTCGGTGCGCGACGGCTTGGTGGCGTGGGTCGCACGGCGTTCGGCGACGCGGTGGGTGATGGGCAAGATCGGTTCACGGGCGTTGTCGCTGCTCCCGGACGGTGCGCTGGTCCCGCTGAAGCGGGACGGGGTGGTGCCGGTCGCGGAGCTGGAGCGGATGAGGGAGTCCGGGGCGGTGCACCGCCTGCCCGTGCCGTTCGGGGTGCGGCTGTGGTTGGTCACCGGCCAGGACGAGGCCAAGAAAGTGCTTTCCGACACAGGGTCGTTCAGTAACGATTACGCACGCCTCGGCGCGGCGGTCGGCCGCATCGAGCAGTCGCCCGGCGGCCTCGGCTTCGCCGACCCGCCGGACCACACGCGCCTGCGCAAGCTGCTCACCCCCGAGTTCACCATGCGCCGGCTGGCCCGCCTCGTGCCGCGCATCGACGAGATCGTCACGCAGCGGCTCGACGCCATGGAGGCCGCGCCCGGTCCGGTGGACCTGGTCAAGGAGTTCGCGCTGCCGATCCCGTCGCTGACGATCTGCGAGCTGCTCGGCGTGCCCTACGAGGACCGCGAGCGGTTCCAGCAGCTCGCCGCCGCCCGGTTCGACCTGTTCGGAGGCGCGGGCCAGGCCCTGGGCGCGATCTCCGAGTCGCTGAAGTACATGCAGGAGATCGTGGAGCGGGAGCGCCGCGCCCCCGGCGACGGCCTCATCGGCATGATCATCCGCCAGCACGGCGACGACGTGAGCGACGAGGAGCTGGCCGGCCTGGCCGACGGCGTGCTCACCGGCGGGTTCGACACCACCGCCTCCACGCTCGCGCTCGGCGCGATCGTGCTGCTGCGCGACGAGGCGGCGCGGGCGTCCATGCGCGACGACGACGCCGCCGTCGGGCCGCTCGTGGAGGAGCTGCTGCGGCACCTGAGCGTGGTGCAGGTCGCGTTCCCGCGCTTCGCCCGGCACCCCCTCCAGGTCGGTGACCAGCGGATCGAGGAGGGCGACGTGCTCGTGGTGTCGCTGTCGGCGGCCAACCGCGAGGGCACGCCCGACTTCAACCCCGCCGGCGGCCCCACGTCGCACCTGGCGTTCGGCTACGGCGCGCACCGCTGCGTCGGCGCCGGGCTGGCCCGGATGGAGCTGCGCGCGGCCTACCCCGCGCTGCTGCGCCGGTTCCCGAACCTGCGCCTGGCCGACGACCGCCCCGCGTTCCGCACCGCGTCGATCGTGCACGGGGTGGACGAGCTGCTGGTCCACACCCGCTGACCCCCCGTCGGCGGCGGCCCCGGGGTCGCCGCCGACGCTTCGGCACCGCGCACGTCGTGCGCCCTCGACCGTGAAGCTCCGCTTAACCGTCCTTGAGCAGGTTTCACTTTTCTTGAAGGGTGCCGCGCGGGACGGTGGTCCCGTGACCGGACGAAGCGCCCTGCGCCTGGGAACCATGGCCCTGCTGTGGGGCTCGGCGTTCCTGTGGATCGAACTGGCCCTGACCGGGTTCGCGCCCGCCGGGATCGCCACGGCCCGGTGCGCCCTCGGCTCGGCCGTGCTGCTGGTCCTGGCCCGCCGCTCCCGGCAGCGGCTGCCGCGCGGCCTGTGGGGGCACCTCGCCGTGGCCGCGCTGTTCTGCAACGCCGTGCCGTTCCTGCTGTTCGGCATCGGCCAGCAGGGCGTCGACTCGGGCACGGCCGGCGCCCTCAACGCCACCACGCCCCTGTGGTCGCTGGTCATCGGGCTGCTGCTGGGCACCGAGCGCCGCACCACCCCGGTCCGCGTGCTCGGCCTCCTCCTCGGCTTCGGCGGCGTGCTGCTCATCTTCGCGCCGTGGCGGGAGGGCCTGACCGGGTGGAGCGCGCTCGCCCTCGTGGGCGCCGCCGCGAGCTACGCCGTGGCGTTCGCGTACATGGGGCGCACGCTCGTCGGCCACGGCGCGCCGCTGGCCGTGTCCGCCGCGCAGCTCGGCGTCGCCACCGGGCTCTCCGCGCTCGCGCTGCCCTTCGACCGCACCCCCGCCACGCCGAACGCGACGGCCGTCGCGGCGCTCGTCGTGCTGGGGGTCTTCGCGACCGGCGTCACGTTCGTCCTCAACTACCGGATCATCGAGGACGAGGGCGCGACCAGCGCCGCCACCGTCGGCTACCTGCTGCCCGTGGTGTCCGTCGCGCTCGGCGCGGTCGTCCTCGGCGAACCGCTGACCGCCCGCGTCGTCCTCGGGGTGCTGGTGGTGCTCACGGGCGTCGCCATGACCCGGACGACCGCGACCAGGACGCCGCCCGGGGGACGTGCGCCCCGGCGCCGGTTCGCCGACGCCCCCGGAGTTCCGCTCGACCGCCGCCCGACGAGGTGCGGCGGGGCGTCCGGCCAATCGTGACCGCTCGCGCAGCAGACCCACCCCGTGGTGGGGGGTCTTCCGGCAGCACGTCGGACATGATGCGCGGGTCGTCGAGCGGTTCGGCTGCCGTCGAGCGCCTCCTGGACCAGGCGGGCGGTGAGGTCACGTGTGCCGCGGTTCCCGCTTGTACAGGCGCTTCGACCACAGGTAGCCGATGAGCGCGATGCCGAGGCACCAGGCGACCCCGACGATCCAGTCGCTGGTCACCGGCCGGCCGAGGAACAGGTTGCGCAGCGTGTCGATGACGGGGGTGAAGGGGTCGTGCTCGGACAACCAGCGCAGGCCCGGAGCCATCGACGCCGCCGGCACGAACGCGCTCGACAGGAACGGCAGCGCCTGCAGGAACATCGGCAGGTTGCTCGCCGAGTCGACGGTCTTCGCGGCGAGCCCCATGCCGACCGACACCCACGACAGGGCCAGGCTCACGAGCACCAGCAGGCCGAGAGCGGCCAGCCAACCCGGCACTCCCGCGCTGGGGCGGAAACCGATCAGCAGCGCGACGGCGATGACCAGGACGGTGCTGACCATGGCCTGGACCACGCTGCCCACGACGTGTCCGGTCAGGACGGACGCGCGGGAGATGTCCATGGTCCGGAACCTGTTGACGATCCCCTTGGTCATGTCGACCGCGACACCGATGGACGTCCCCATCGCGCCCACCGTCATGCCGAGCAGGATGATGCCGGGGGTGAGGTAGTCGACGTAGTCGATGCCCTGCGCCGCGCCGACCAGGCCGTTGCCCATCGTGCCGCCGAAGGCGAAGACGAAGAGCAGCATCAGCGCCACGGGCGAGACCACGGACGCGATCGGCGCCGACGGGTTGCGGGTGGCGTGGCGCAGGTTGCGCCGCAGCATCGTGGAGGAGTCGTTCAGGGAGAGGGCGAGCGAGGTCATCGGACCGCCTCCTGCTGGTCTTCGCCCCGCGCGGGTGCGGAGGTCAGGCTGATGAACACGTCGTCGAGGTCCGGGGCCTGCACCGACAGGCCGGCTGCCGTGAGGGAGGCCCGGTCGAGCTGTTCCACGACGCGCCGCACCGAGTCGAAGTCGCCCTCGCTCACCACGCGGAGGCTGAGGGTCTCCTCGTCGACGTTCGTGGCGCCCAACGCCTTCGCCGCCGCCGCCAGCTGCTCGGAGTTCTCGAAGGTGAGCCGGATGCCGTTGCCGGGCACCAGGCGCTTGAGCTCCGTCGCGGTGCCCTCTGCCGCGAACCTGCCCTGGTGGAGCACCGCGATCCGGTCGGCCAGCGTGTCCGCCTCCTCCAGGTACTGCGTGGTGAGGAAGATCGTGACGCCGCTGGAGGCCAGGGCCCTGATGCTCTCCCACGTGGTGCGCCGGCTGCGCGGGTCCAGGCCGGTGGTCGGCTCGTCGAGGAAGATGACCTTCGGTGAGCCGACGAGGGTCATGGCGAGGTCGAGCTTGCGGCGCATCCCGCCCGAGTAGGTGCCGACGAGCTTCTTGGCGTCGGCGTCCGTCAGCTCGAACCGCGCCAGCAGTTCCGCGGTTCGCTCCCGGCCCCGCTGCCGCGGCAGTCGGTGCAGGTCGCACATCAGCGCCATGTTCTCCTCGCCGGTGAGCAGTTCGTCCACCGCCGTGGACTGGCCGGTGACCCCGATCGCGGCGCGGACGGCGTCCGGCTCCCGCTGCACGTCGTGGCCCGCGACGTGGATCGTCCCGGCGTCCGGTCGGATCAGCGTGGACAGGATCTGCACGATGGTCGTCTTGCCGGCGCCGTTCGGACCGAGCAGCGCCCAGATGCGCCCGGACGGGACTTCGAAGTCGATCCCGTCCACGACCAGGTTGTCGCCGTACGACTTGCGCAGTCCCCTCACCGCGATTGCCGGCGGGCTGGTTGACGTCATTCCTCGTCCTTCCTGCTCCGTGACGCGGGTGCCGATCGCCGGGCACGCCGAAGAGCGGCGTTGTCGCCGGCGCCGGTGTTGACCGTGGAGCGGTGGGGTGCGGCGTCAGCTCCGGGTAGCGCTGCCGGGATTCGTGGACCGGTGGATCATCACGTCGCCCTGGCGGGTCCTGATCCGCACCTTGACCACGTCGTCGCGGTCCGCGGGGCTCTCCAGGGAGTCCAGCGAGTTGCGCACGGAGCCGTTCCTGCTCCGGGCGTCCACCCAGGCCGCCACGCCCTCGCCGATCCCGATCTCGACCTCCCCGGAGCCGGTCAGGAGCTCGACCTCCCCGGTGGTCGCGCGGCCGACCCGGATGTCGCCGCTCGCGCTCTTGGCGGTGAGGCCCGTCCCGACGCGGTCCACGGTGATGTCGCCGCCGGCCGTGCTGAGGTGCAGTTCGCCGTCGCCGTCGCCGATCCGGATGGCGCCACCGACGACCTTGACGATGGCGCTGTCACCGGTCCGGCGCACCTGCGCAACCTGGAGGACGAGCGGACGGGGAACCCCGGGAGGGCGTGGTGCGCCGGTGGTAGGGTCGCCGCTCGTGGTGGAGGCTTCGCGGCAGGCCGGGGCCGGCCCGGTGGCGGCCACCCGGCCACACGGGACACGATGAGGGTGATCTGATTACCGTGTCCACCTCGGTCCTGATTCCCGTGGCGGTGGTGATGTGGCTCGCCCTGGCCGCGCGCTACTACCTGAAGATGCCGGCGAACCGCCGTGTCGTCTCCGCGCTCGTCGCGCTGGCCACCCCGGCGGTCGGGGTCGGCGCGGCCTTGCTCAGAGGGCTTCCGGTCGGATGGGCGTTCGGGTGCGCGGCCGTCGCCACCGCCATCCCGTGGCTGGCCACGAACTTCAAACCCGAGTTGATGGTCGACGCCGCGCGCGAGTTCGGCGAGGACGTCGCGGAGGAGCAGGAAGACGCTTCGCAGAAGTACCAACTGCGGGCGGTGCTGTTGGTGTTCCTGGTCGTGCTCGTGTGGGCGGTGGTCTTCTGGGACGACATCCCGGTGTGACCGAGCGGCTTCGCCGGCGGTGACTCCTCCGAACCCGGAGGTTCCGGGGGTCGGCTCGGGGTGTCAGCCGACCTCGTCGCGGACGGCGGTGTCGAGGTCGGTGGCGGTCAGGCCGAAGGTGTCGGCCGTCTCCGTCGCGTCCACGTGGAACGGTGCGTACCACTGGTAGTCCATCTCCGCGACCTCGCGGGCGATCGGTACGACCAGTCCGGCCGCGCGCATCACGAAGCGCGGTAGCCGGATCAGCCTGATCGGTGATCGGCCCGCCGCGGTGGCGTAGCGGCGGGCGAGTTCGCGGATCGTGACGGCGGGCGGGGACGGCACGTGCCAGGCCCTGCCCCACGCCCGTTCTTCCGACGCGAGCGCGACCAGTGCCCGTGCCATGTCGGTGTTGACCGTGAAGGTGTGCGGCACGTCCAGGTGGCCGGTGATCCAGGCCGCCCTGCCCTTCGTCAGGGCCGGCTCGATGAGCAGGGGGTAGATGCCGTTGGCGCCCTTGCCGATGTAGTCGGAGCCGCGAACCTCGACCGTGCGGATGCCCGCGGCGAGGGCCTGTTCCCACAGTCGTCCGCGCAGCCTGCCTTTGTGCCCGGTCGCGGCCACGGGGGTGCGTTCGGTCATCAGGCCACCGGGCTGCGGGCCGTAGGCGTACATGCTGCCGGTCAGGGCGAGGACGGCGTCGTTCGCCTTGGCCGCGGCGATGGCCGCTGTCTGCAGGGGCGGCAGCAGGCGTTCCCACTCCGTGTAGGAGGGCGGGTTGGCGCAGTGGTAGATCGCCTCGGCGCCGCGGGACAGTTCGGTCAGGCGGGCCGGGTCGGACGCGTCCGCGGCGACCCGGTCGATCAACGGGTGCTCGGGGCCCGAGCCGCTGCGGGTGACGATCCGGACGTTGTGGCCGCGCTCGACGAGCAGACGAGCGACGTTGCTGCCGATGGACCCGGCGCCGATGACGACGTGTTCGACCATGGCTGTTCTCTCCGCTCCGGGGCAACCCTCGCTTGTTAACGACGTTAGATTTTCTAACGTCGTTAACAATGGCGCACGCCGTCAGCGCGGTCAAGGGCGGTGGCTAGTGTTCGAGGACACCATCGAGGCGAAGTGACGGACCATGTCGATCAGCACGAGACGGGCTCGCGAGCGGGCGAACACCCACCAGCGGATCATCGAGGCGGCGCTGCGCGTGCTCGAGGCCGAAGGCCCCGCGGCCCTGACGATCCGGCGCATCGCTGGCGATGTCGAGTACTCCGCACCCGTCGTCTACCAGCACTTCGCCAACAAGGAAGCCCTCGTCCTGGAACTGGTCGCGCACGGCCACCGCCTGATGCTGGCCGAGGTCCTCGACGCCCTCCAGGAGACCGATGTGGACCTGCGCATGGAGCGCATCGCGTCGGAGTACGTGCGGTTCGCCGGCGAGCACCCCCACCTCTACCAGGTCATGAACGCCCCGGCGATCGACGCGGACGAGCGCGGGCGCGCCGCGCGGCCGGCCGTCGACGCCCTCAAAGAGCTGCTCACCACCTGGTCCGCCAGGCACGACGTGGTCCTGGCCGACCTCGACGACGCCTGCGAGACCATCTGGGGCACGATGCACGGCATCGCCTCCCTCGGCCAACTCGGCAACGTCGGCAACGACCGCGCCCGACGCCTGGCCGTGCGGGCCCTGCACGCGATCCTCCTCGGCTGGCGCACCGAGGCATCGGCGAACGACCGGGACCGGTGAGGGAAAACGCGGGGATGACGCGGGCCCGTGATCGCACCGGAAGGACCTCGGTCGGTTCGGAAGGGCTCCGGACGAGGAGCCGCGAACTGATAATGTCGACCATCCGGCGCCTGCTGGGCCGATCATCAGCGTCCGCGCTCATCCGGCGCGGGTAAGGGGATTCCGATGGGGCGTTGGTTGGTGTTGGGCGGCACCCGGTTCTTATCCCGAGCGGTGGCCGCCGCCGCGGTGGCGCGGGGGCACGAAGTGCTCTGCGCCGCGCGGGGGGAGTCCGGGGCGCCCCCCGAAGGCTCCCGGCTGGTGAAGGTCGACCGCGACACCGAGGACGCGTTGGCGCCACTGCGCGGTGAGCGGTTCGACGCCGTGGTCGACGTGGCCTACATCTCCTACCCGTGGGTGCGGCAGGCGTTGGACGAGCTGGGTGAGGCGGCCGGGCACTGGACGTTCGTCTCGACGATGAACGTCTACGCCGACCTGGCGCGCCGCGGCGGCGGCGTGGACGACCCGTTGCTGGAACCGCGCTACACCGACCCGACGGACCCGGGGGACTTCGGCGCCTACGGGTCGATCAAGGTGGCCTCCGAGCAAGCGGTCGTGGACGCGGTCGGGGACCGCGCGCTGGTGGTGCGCCCCGGCCTGGTCTGCGGTCCGGACGACGAGTCCGACCGGTTCGGCTACTGGCCGGCCAGGTTCGCCCGCGGCGGGCGCGCGGTGGTCCCCGACGCGCCCGACCAGCCGTGCCAGCTCCTCGACGTCCGCGATCTCGCCGAGTGGATCGTGCTCGCGGGCGAGCGGGGGACCACCGGCACTTTCGACGCCTCCGGCCCTCCCGCGACCCTGGGCGCGGTGCTGGACGAGATCGCGACCGCGGTCGGCGCCCCCGACCTGGAGCGCGTCCCGGTGCCACCGGAGGAACTCGCCGCGGTGGGGGTCCTGCCCTGGCAGGGGCCCCGATCGCTGCCGCTGTGGTTGCCCGACGGCTACCTGGGCGTGGTCGACCGCGACACCGACCCGGCCCGCGCCGCCGGCCTGCACTGCCGGCCGATCGCCGAGACGGCTTTGGCCGCACTGGAACGTGAACGCGCGCTCGGCGCCGATCGCGAGCGGCAGGCCGGCCTGACCGCGGCGGAGGAGGCCGAACTGCTGGACGGGCGGTGAGGTCGGCGGCACCGTCCGCGGCACCCCCGACCGTCCGCGTTCGACACGGGACACTCGACTGCCGCACCCCGCACGAAGTGCGCGTCGGCTGTTTTCGAGCGTCGGATCACGGCACAATCTCGGGATGGATGCCGGTCTGTGGGTGGCCGTGATCGCCACCGCCCTGGTCTTGCTGACGCTCGCCGTCCTCGTCGTCCGGGACCGCTCGTCACCCGGTCACCGCGACGACGAGCCCGGCCCCGAGACCTCGGGCGGCGGTGGCGGCGGCTGATCCGGCCCCGCGCCGGTCCAGTTGCCGGTCGAGTTGCCGGACCGGCTGTCGGACCGGCACGCCTCACCGACGCTGCCGCCCGCGCAGGCGTCCGGCTGTGGATAGCGCTTTCCGTTCTGCCCCGGAACGACCGGAAAGGGCGTTGCGTCGCCATCGTCGAACGCGTTCGACACAACGGCCCATACAAGATGCGGCCGTTGACCACGAACGGGAATCGACGTAACTCTTTCGCCTGAGACGTCCTCTCATCCGGCGGCCCGGCCGCCGTGCCGACTCAGGCGAAAGGCACGAACATGACACTGTCGTCATGCGGTGCGGTCATGCGATCGGCGCTCGTGCTGCTGGTGCTGCTCGTGGGCGCGGCCGTCGCGCTCGCACCGGTCGCACCGCCGGCCCGGGCGGCCGCGATCGACACCACGGCGAGCTACGCGGTCGTGGCCCGGCACAGCGGCAAGGCCGTGCAGGTCCAGTCCGCGGCCGACGGTGCCGCCGTGGTGCAGGCGACCAGGACGGACTCGGCCGCGCAGCAGTTCCGGTTCGTCGACTCCGGCGGTGGGTTCTACCGGCTGGAGTCCCGTTACAGCGGCAAGGTCGTGGACATCTCCGGCTCCTCCACCGCCAACGGCGCGAACGTGGTGCAGTGGACCGACGCCAACGCCGCCAACCAGCAGTTCAGCCTGGTCGACACGGACGCCGGGCACGTGCGGATCGTCAACCGCAACAGCGGCAAGGCGCTGGACGTGTGGGAGCGCTCGACCGCAGACGGCGCGCGGGTGTCCCAGTACGACGTCAACGGCGGCGCCAACCAGCAGTGGCTGCTGGTCCGGCTCGGCGGCGGCACGCCGGGCGGCAACGGCTCGCCGACCGACGCGAACGTGAAGTACTTCGGCCGGTGGAACACCGCCGACCCGACCGCGTACGTCTCGGAGTGGGCGGGCGCCTACGTGCTCGTCGGGTTCACCGGTCGCACGGTGAAGCTGAAGCAGCGCAACGCGATCGACTTCTACGCCAGCATCGACGGCGGGCCCGACGTCCCGTACGTCAACCGCAGCGGCACGGTGGACCTCACCCCGACGCCGCTGGCGAGCGGCAACCACACCCTGCGGGTGTCCTACCGGCCGATCGCCGGGTCCTACCGGGGTGACGCGGTGTTCCGCGGCGTCGAGCTGGACGCGGGCGCGACGACGTTCGCGCCGAGCGTGCCGTCGAAGCTCGTCGAGTTCGTCGGTGACTCGATCACGGTGGGCCAGCAGTCGTCCAAGCAGGCCCTGACCGCCTACGGCTGGCTGGTCGGCGAGCGCCTGGGCGCGGGGCACACGCAGATCGCGGTGGGCGGCGCGTGCCTGGTCCCGGCGGCGGACGGCTGCATCGGCATGAGCGACCGGTTCCTGCGCACCGGTCTGCAGGCCAACGCCGCGAACTGGGACTTCTCCCGCTACCGCGCCGACGCCGTGGTGATCAACCTCGGTACCAACGACGTCGGCCACGGCGTCACCGGACCGCAGTTCCAGGCCGCCTACGTCACGCTCCTCCAGCGGGCGCGGCAGAAGTACCCGAACGCCACGGTCCTGGCGGTGCAGACCTTCCGCAAGCGCTACGTCCCGGAGACGCAGGCGGCCGTGCGGACCGTCAACGACCCGAAGGTGCGGTTCGTCGACACCACGGGCTGGATCGTCGAGTCCACCGACACCACCGACAACGTGCACCCCAACGACCAGGGCCACCGCAAGATCGCCGACCGGCTCGCGCCGATCCTGTCGGCGGCGCTCGCCACCGGCTGAGCCGTCGTCCCCGCCCCACGTCCGGGCACTTGCCTCCGCTCCGAGCACGGAGCAGCCGCGATGGCGGCCCAGGTCCGCTGAACCAGCCGGCACGACATGGAGGATCGATGAGGATTTCTTCGCTCACCAGGAACCTGGCGGTCGCGGCGGCGGTGTGCGCCGCCGCGGCGGTCGTGACCACGCCGGCGCACGCCGCGCCCGCGCCCTGCCCGTCCACCGACCGGACCGGTCCGGGGGCCGCCGCCGCGCCGTTCACGGTGTGGATGGCCGGTGACTCCACCATGGCGAAGCCCAACTCCGGCGTCAGCTGCCCGGCGGGCTGGGGCAGCCAGTTCGACCGGCTGTTCAACGACGACGTCACCGTGGTCAACAACGCCGTGGGCGGGCGCAGCATCCAGACCTGGCTCTACGAGTCCAACGTCAAGAGCACCAAGGACTCCGCCGGCGAGTGCGTGGTCAGCCCTCTCACCTACGCCTCCCGCTGGGCGAACATGCTGTCGTCCACCAACGGCATGAAGGCGGGGGACTGGCTGATCATCCAGTTCGGCATCAACGACGGCGACCGCAACTGCCCCCGGCACGTGGGCACGACCCGGTACCGCCAACTGCTGTCCACCATGGCCCGCGAGGCCAAGGCCCGCGGCGTCAAGCCGGTGTTCGTGACGCCGGTCGCCGCGATCCGCTGCTCCGGCTCCACCGCCGTGGGCAACCGCGGGTTCGTGCCCGGGACCATCGCCCAGGCGCAGGCCGACCAGGTGCCGGTCATCGACCTGCACCAGCGCAGCGTCGCCCTCTACAACTCGCTGCGCCTGTGCCCGAACAACGGCGACTACACGCAGGGCGCGGTCGGCGCGTTCTTCTGCAACGACCACACCCACTTCGAAGCCGCCGGCGCGGCCCGCATCGCCGAGGTGGTCGCCGCGGCGCTGCGCGAGCAGGGCATCGGCCTCGCCTCGTCCCTGCGCTGACACCCGTTCGGCGGACGACCGGCCCGGCGGGCACGTGCCGGGCCGGTCGCCTCGGTGCCGGTGGCGCTCGCGGGTGTCGCCACGACCCGGACGGCCGTGACCAAGACGCCGCCCGGGGGACGTGCGCCTTACCAGTTGTCGGTTATGTCCACCGAGGGTGACGAGGGCGCGGCCGATCGGCCGACCTCGGTTGACCGGGTGATCATCGCTGGTCAGGCTGCTGGGGTGACCCCGGACGAGTGATGTCCGCTCCGTCAACCCTGCGTCGGAGCGCACTGGCCCGGGGACCGCCCGAGGAGCCGACACGTGCGTCCTTCCACGCGAACACTCGCCGTCCTCTCCGCCGCCGCCACGGCCATCGGCCTCACCGCCGGGACGGCCCAGGCCGCCCCCGCGCACCAGGCGGACGTCCACTACGCCACCTCGTCCGCGACCGTCCAGCCGGTCGCGGACACCTTCATCGTCAGCCTGGACACCGCCGGCCTGGCCCGCACCGCGCGCAGCGGACGGGCCGTCGCCGCCACCGCGGGCGTCACCCCGACGCACGTGTGGGACGCGGCGTTCACCGGGTTCTCCGCGAAGCTCACCCCGGCCCAGCTGCGCAAGCTCAGCCGCGACCCCGCCGTCAGCACCATCGAGCAGGACGTGCTGGTCACCGACGCGCTCGACGCCACCCAGGCCAACCCGCCGTCGTGGGGCATCGACCGGGTCGACCAGCGCACCCTGCCGCTGTCGGCGAGCTACACCTACAACTACACCGGCGCGGGCGTGCACGCGTACATCATCGACACCGGCATCACGCCGGGCCACGCCGACTACGGCGGCCGGGCCACGTTCGACTTCAACGCGGTGGACACCAACAACACCGACTGCCACGGCCACGGCACGCACGTCGCCGGTACCATCGGCTCGAACACCTACGGCGTCGCCAAGGGCGTGCGGCTGCACGGCGTGAAGATGATGAACTGCTCCGGCAGCGCCACCACCACCTCGGCCCTCAACGCCATCAACTGGGTCACCGCCAACCACACCAAGCCGGCCGTGGCCAACACGTCGTGGAACTTCACCGCGTCGGCGGCCCTGGAGACCGCGATCCGCAACATGATCGCCGCGGGCGTCTTCCTGGCCACCTCGGCGGGCAACACCGGCGGCAACTCGTGCGACCGCCTGCCCCGCAAGGTGGAGACCGCGTCCGTCGTGGCCTCCTCCGATCGCACCGACGCGCGGTCGTCGTTCTCCAGCACCGGCGCGTGCGTCGACCTCTACGCGCCCGGCAGCGCGATCGTCTCCACCCTGAACACCGGCGGCAGCGGTTCGATGAACGGCACGTCGATGGCGACGCCGCACGTGGCGGGCGTGGCCGCGCTCTACAAGCAGCGCTACGGCGACCAGTCGTCCGCGACCGTCCACAACTGGCTGAACTCCGGCGCCACGCCGAACGCCGTCACCAACGGCGCGACCGGCGGCACCGTCAACCGGCTGCTGTT
>NZ_JBPKJK010000184.1:0-16925 GCF_051756985.1 Saccharothrix sabaoui | reverse complement strand
GGCGGGGCCGGTCAGGGCCACTCCGCGCGCAGCCGGTCCAGTTCGGTGTCGCTCAGCGCGGTGAGGGAGAACTCGGTCGGCACCGGGGCGTCCGCGGTCACCTCGGCCGTCAGCGCGGCCAGGGCCGCCGGCGACCGGTGCTCGAAGACGTCGCGCACCCCGAACCCGAGCCCCGCCGCCCTGGCCCTGGCCACCAGGCGCAGGGACAGGATGCTGTCGCCGCCGAGTTCGAAGAACCCGTCGTCGACCCCCACCCGGTCCGCGCCCAGGACCTCGACGAACAGGTCGCGGACCAACGCCTCGCGCGGGTTCGCGGGTTCCCTGCCGCCGGTGGGCGCGATCCGCCGGGGGGCGGGCAGGGCGCCGCGGTCGAGCTTGCCGCCGGGGGTCGTCGGCAGGGCGTCGAGCACCTCGATCGTGGCGGGCACGAGGTGGCCGGGCAGGTGCGCGGCGAGGTGCTCGCGCAGTGCGGCGGGGTCGGCGGGGCCGGTGGTGTAGGCGACCAGGCGGCCGTCGTGCAGCACCACCGCGCTCCCCGTGACACCGGGGTGCGCCAGCAGGGCGGCTTCGACCTCCCCCGGCTCGACCCGGTGGCCGCGCACCTTGAGCTGCGCGTCGGTCCTGCCGAGGAAGTCCAGCGTGCCGTCGGGCAGCCAGCGCGCGGCGTCGCCGGTGCGGTAGAGCCTGCTCCCGGGCGGGCCCGCCGGGTCGGCCACGAACCGCTCCGCGGTGAGGCCGGGCCGGTTCAGGTAGCCGCGGGCGACACCGGCGCCCGCCAGGTACAGCTCCCCGACGACACCGGGCGGCACCGGGCGCAGCAGGTGGTCGAGGACGTGGCACCGCGTGTTGGCGATCGGGCGGCCGATCGGCGGTGACGAGGCCGTGGCGGGGGTGACGGTCGCGGCCGTGGACCACACGGTCGTCTCGGTCGGGCCGTAGGCGTTCGTCACGCCCGCGGTGCGGGCGACCAGGTCGCGGGCGAGGTCGGCGGGCAGGGCCTCGCCACCGGAGACCACCCGGACGCCGCGCAGCCCGTCGGCCCGGTGGGCCACGACCGCGCGCCAGTGCGTCGGCGTCGCCTGCATGACCGTGACGCCGTGCCCGTCGATCAGCTCGTGCAGCGCGGCGGGGTCCCGGACGTCGTCCGCGGTCGCGAGCACCACGCGACCACCCGACGTCAACGGCCCGAACAGCTCCAGGACGGAGATGTCGAAGGCCGCGGTCGTCACCGCCAGCCAGCGGTCCCGGGGTGTCAGGCCCAGCCGCGCGCGCATGTCGGCCAGGAGGTTGGCCACGTTGCGCCGCGACACGACCACGCCCTTGGGCACGCCGGTCGACCCGGACGTGTGGATCACGTAGGCGGCCTGCCCGCCCGCGACGGCGGCGGGGGCGGGCGCGCCGCTGCCCGCTGCCGGGGGCTCCACCGAGGAGGTCCGGGTCAGCACCAGGGCCGGTCGGGCGTCCGCCGTCATGACCCGCACCCGCTCGGCGGGCAGGTCCGGGTCGAGCGGCACGTAGGCCGCGCCGACGTGCCACACCGCCAGCAGCGCCACCACCAGCTCCACCGAGCGGGGCAGCATCACCCCGACCAGCGATTCGGTTCCCACCCCCTCGGCGCGCAACCCGGCCGCCAGCCGCTCCACGCGCCCGAGCAGGTCGCCGTAGGTCACCTCCCCGTCCCGGGACACCAGCGCGACCGCCGCCGGGTCCTGGGCGGACACCGAGGTCAGGACGTCGACCGGCTCGCCGGGGACGGCGGTGTCGTTCCAGTCCGAGGTCACCTGCCGCAGCTCCGCCGGGTCGGCGACCTCGACGTCGCGGATCGGGATGTCGGGATCGGCGGCGACCTGGTCGAGCACGCGGAGGAACCGGTCCGCCAGCCGGGCGGCGGTGGTGTCGTCGAACCGGTCGCGGTCGTACTCGAAGGCCGCCCGCACCCCGTCGGGGAGTTCGGTGTAGGAGAGGGTGAGGTCCAGGCGCGCCGACCCGCCGGCCACCGGTTCCTCGGTGGCGGTCAGGCCGTCGAACGCCAGGGCGGCGGGCGCGGCGACGTTGGGGTTGAGCAGGACCTGGAACAGCGGGTGGCGGCCGGTGGCGCGGGGCGGGTCGAGGAGTTCGACGAGGCGTTCGAACGGCACGTCCCGGTGGTCGTGCGCGGCCAGGTCGGTCTCGCGCACCCTGTGCAGCAGCTCGCGGAACGCGGGCGTGCCGGAGGTGTCCGTCCGCAGCACGAGCGTGTTGAGGAACAGCCCGACGAGGTCGCTCACGGCGGGGTCGTCGCGACCGGCGACGGGGGTGCCGATGGGGATGTCCGTGCCCGCGCCGAGCCGGGTGAGCAGGGTTGCGAGGGCGGCCTGGACGACCATGAAGAACGTGGCGCCCTCGGCCCTGGCCAGCAGGGTGAGCGCGGTGTGCAGGGCGGGCTCGACGTCGAACGCCACCCGGCCGCCGCGGTGGGTGGGCGCGGCGGGGCGCGGTCGGTCGGCGGGCAGCGCCAGCTCGGCGGGCAGTCCGGCGAGCGCGGCCAGCCGGCGGTCGAGGTGCGGGTCCGGCGCACCCCCGTCGAAGGCGTCCCGCTGGTGCAGGACGTGGTCGGCGTAGGTGAGCGGCAGGGCGGGCCAGTCGGGTCGCGCGCCGGTCCGGACCGCGGTGTAGGCGGCGGACAGGTCGCGCAGCAGCGGCCCCGTCGACCACCCGTCCAGGGCGATGTGGTGCGCGACGAGGGACAGCACGTGCTCGTCGGGTCCGAGCCGGACGAGCGTCGCGCGCAGCGGGAGGTCGGTGGTGAGCCGGAAGTCGTGCGACGCCTCGGCGGTGAGCAGGTCCGGCAGTTCGGCTTCGGTGCGGTCGACGCGCCGGAGCACGCGGCCCGGCGGTGGCAGCAGGACCTGGTGGGGGCCGTCGAGGTCGTCCGCGACGAGGGTGCGCAGGGGTTCGTGCCGCTCGACGACGAGCGCGAGGGCGTCGTCGAGGGCGTCGGCGTCGAGGTCGCCGCGCAGCCGCAGGGCGACGGTGACGGTGTAGGCGGGCGTGCCGTCGAACTGGTTCAGGAACCACAGCCGGCGCTGCGCCGCCGACAGGGGCACGCGGGGCGGGCGCGGCCCGCGGACGGGGCCGGGGCGGGCGGGGGCGGCGCCGTCGAGCACCCGCGCCAGGCGGGCGGGCGTGGGCGAGTCGAACACCTCCCGGACGGCCAGTTCCGCGCCGAGCACCGACCGGACCACGCCGACCAGCCGGGTCACCAGCAACGAGTGCCCGCCCAGGTCGAAGAACCCGTCGTCCGGCCCGACCCGGTCGACGCCCAGGACGTCGGCGAACAGGCCGCACAGGATCTCCTCCCGCACGGAGGTCGCGGGCCGGCCATGGCCCGCCTCGACCGAGGGGCGGGGCAGGGCGCGGCGGTCCACCTTCCCGTTGGCGTTCAACGGGAGTTCGGCCAGCTCGACGAACACCGAGGGCACCATGTGCTCGGGCAGGGTGGACGCGGCGTGGGCGCGCAGGACCCGCGCGGGCACGCCGCCGGTGGTGTAGGCGACGAGCCTGCGGTCCCCCGGCCGGTCCTCGCGGGCGACCACGACGGCCGCGAGGACGCCGGGACGGGCGCGCAGGACCGCCTCCACCTCGCCGGGTTCGATCCGGAACCCGCGGACCTTGATCTGGTCGTCGGCCCTGCCCACGAACTCCAGCTCCCCCGAGCGCGACCACCGCACCCGGTCGCCCGTGCGGTAGACCCTGCTCCCGTGCTCGAAGGGGTTCGCGACGAACCGGGTCGCGGTCAGGCCGGGCATGCCCGCGTACCCGCGGGCGACCCCGGCGCCGCCGATGTACAGCTCCCCGGTCACGCCGGGGGGCGTCGGCCGGAGGAACTCGTCGAGCACGAAGCACCGCTCGTCGGTCAGCGGTCGCCCGATGGTCGGCGCGCCCCCGTCCACGACGGACGCCGTCGACCACACCGTGGTCTCCGTCGGCCCGTAGACGTTGAGGACCGACGAGGCGGCCGAGGCCAGTCCGGCGGCGAGGTCGGCGGGCAGGGCCTCGCCGCCGACGAGGACCCGGACCCCGGCGAGGACGCCCGGGTCGTGGTCGAGGACGGTCCGCCACAGGGCCGGGGTCGCCTGCACGACGGTGGTGCCCGACGCGGCGATCAACGCGGTCAGCGCCCGGGGGTCCCGGATGTCCTCGGCGCCGGCCAGCACCACGCGTGCGCCGGAGGTCAGCGGCCCGAACAGCTCCAGCACGGAGATGTCGAACCCGACGGTCGTCACCGCCAGCCAGCGGTCGGCGGGGGACAGGCCGGTCCGCGCGCGCATGTCGGCCAGCAGGGCGGCCACGTTGCCCCTGGTCACCAGCACGCCCTTGGGCCTGCCGGTCGACCCCGAGGTGTGGATCAGGTACGCCGCGTCGTGCGGCGACGCGGGCGGGATCGGGTCCGTGCCCGTGCCCGACGACCAGTCGGCGAACGTGCGCTCGGTGATGGCCGTCGACGGGTCGGCGTCGGCGAGCAGCAGCCGGGTCCGCTCCTCGGGCAGCCCGGGGTCCACGGGCAGGTAGGCGGCGCCCGCCCGCCACACGGCCAGCAGCGCCACCACGAGGTCGACCGAGCGGGGCAGCACCACCGGCACCACGGACCCGGCGGACACCCCGCGGGCGCGGAGGCCGCGCGCCAGCAGCTCGGCGCGGCGGGTCAGCTCGCCGTAGGTCAGCTCGTCCCCGCCGCGGGCGACGGCGACCGCGTCGGGGTCCTGCGCGGCGACCAGGTCCCACGCGTCGGCGGGCGCACCGGACGGCGAGGACGCGTTCCACTCCCCCACCACGCGGCGCGCCTCGGCCTCGTCCAGCAGGTCGAACCGGCCCACGCGCCCACCGGGGTCCGCGGCGGCCTGCTCCAGCACGCGCACGAACCACCCGGCCAGCGCCCGCGCGGTGTCGTCGTCGAACAGGTCGCGGGCGAACTCGACCACGCCGTGCAGCCCCGCGGGCCGCCGGTCGTCGTCGCGGTGCTCCGCGAGCGCCACCATCAGGTCGAACTTCGCGGTGCCCGGGTCCGCGTCCACCGGCGTGGCGGTGAGGCCGGGCAGGGCGGGGGCGGCGGAGTCCGGCTCGTGCCCGTGGACGGACAGCATCACCTGGAACAGCGGGTGCCGGGCGGCGGAGCGACGGGGGGCGAGCACCTCGACCAGCCGCTCGAACGGCACGTCGCGGTGGGCGTAGGCGGCCAGGTTGGCGGTGCGCACGCGGCGCAGGAGCTCGGTGAAGCGGGGGTTGCCCGAGGTGTCGGTGCGCAGCACCAGCGTGTTGATCAGCACGCCCACCAGGTCCTCGACGGCGGCGTGGGAGCGGGCGGTGACGGGCGTGCCGATGGGGACGTCCGGGCCCGCGCCGAGCCGGGTGAGCAGCACGGCCAGCGCCGCCTGCAGCACCATGAACACGGTCGTCCCCTCGGACCTGGCCAGGTCGACCAGGTCGGCGTGCAGCGCGGCGGGGATCGTCAGCTCGACCGTGCCGCCCCGGTGGGACGGCGTGGCCGACCGGGGTCGGTCGACGGGCAGCGCCAACTCGTCCGGCAGGTCGGCCAGGCGCTCGCGCCAGAACGCGAGCTGGCGCGCGGCGACGCTCCCCGGGTCGTCCTCGTCACCCAGCTCCCGCTGCTGCCACAGGGCGTAGTCGGCGTACTGGACGGTCAGCGGGTCCCACTCGGGGGCGCGGCCGGCGAGGCGCGCCGCGTAGGCGGTGGCGAGGTCGTTCCCGAGGGGGCGCAGGGAGCCGCCGTCGGCGGCGACGTGGTGCAGGAGCAGCAGCAGGACGTGCTCGTCCTGGTGGAGCCGCAGCAGCACCGGTCGCAGCGGCGGTTCGCGGCGCAGGTCGAACCCCTCGCGCACGGTCCGGTCGAGCCTGGGGCCGAGGTCGTCCTCCGCGACCGGTTCGGCCACGAGGTCCGGTCGGGTGGCGGGGAGCACGACCTGGTGCGGGCCGTCCGCGTCCTCGGGGAACACGGTCCGCAGCACCTCGTGCCGCTCGACGAGGTCGCCCAAGGCGGCTTCCAGGGCCGCGCGGTCCAGCCTGCCGGTGAGCCGCAGCGCCACCGGCAGCGCGTAGCCCGCGCCGCCGTCGTCGAAGCGGTTGAGGAACCACAGCCTGCGCTGGGCCGACGACAGGGGCAGCCGCGCGGGCCGGGTGACCGGGTGGACCGGCGCGGGGTCGCGCTCCTCGCCGACGAGGCGGGACGCGAGCGCGGCCGGGGTCGGCGACTCGAACATCGCCCGCACGGGGACCGGGGTGCCCAGTGCCGCGCGGACGCGGGCGGCGAGCCGGATCGCCAGCAGCGAGTGCCCGCCGCGGGCGAAGAAGTCGTCGTCGGGGCCGACCTCGGGCACGCCGAGCACGTCGGCGAACAGCTCGCGGACGATCCGCGTCCACGGCGTCTCCGCGACCTCCCGGGTCGGGGTCGCCCCGGAGGGGATCTCGACCTCCGCCAGCGCGCGGCGGTCGAGCTTGCCGTGCGGGGTGGTGGGCAGCGCGTCGAGGAGGCCGATGGCGGCCGGGACCATGTGCTCGGGCAGCGCCTCGGCCAGCCGCGACCGCAGCCGCGCGGGGTCCGGGGCCGCGCCGGGGGACGGCACGACGAACGCGACGAGCCGCCGGTCGGGGCCCTCGCCGGTCGCCACGACCGCCGCGCGGTCCACTCCCCCGCAGGCCAGCAGGGCGGCTTCGACCTCGCCGGGCTCGATCCGGAAGCCGCGCAGCTTGACCTGGTCGTCGGCGCGGCCGTGGTGCTCCAGCAGGCCGTCGCGGCGCCACCGGACGAGGTCGCCGGTGCGGTACAGGCGGGAGCCCGGCGGGCCGAACGGGTCGGCCACGAAGCGCTGCGCGGTCAGCTCGGGCCGGTCCAGGTAGCCCCTGGTGACCAGGTCGCCCGCGACGTGGAGTTCGCCCACGACGCCCACCGGGACCGGGCGCAGCCGGTCGTCGAGCACGTGGGCGCGGGTGTTCGGGAACGGCGTGCCGATCGGCACCGGCCCGTCGGGCAGGGGCGTGCCGGGGTGCACGGTGAAGTCGGTGCAGTTGACCGTGGTCTCGGTCGGCCCGTAGGCGTTGACCACGCGCGCGTGCGGGTTGCGCTCGCGCCACCGGGCGAGCGCGGCGCCGTGCAGGCCCTCCCCGCCGAGCACGAGGGTGCCGCGCGGTGACGCGTCGTCGGGCAGGCCGTCGAGGAGCGCGAGGTGGCTCGGGGTGAGCTTGGCGAAGTCCGGGCGGGGCAGGGTGGTCGCGGTGTCCTCGGCCAGGTCGGCCAGCACCACCGAACCGCCGGCGACCAGCGGGGTGTAGAGGCCGGTGACGGTCAGGTCGAACGACAGCCGGGAGGACACCAGCGCCGTGCCCGCGGCGTCCGGGTAGGCGGCGCGGGCGCGCCGCAGGTAGGCGCCCAGGGAGCGGTGCTCGACCACGACCCCCTTGGGGCGGCCGGTGGAGCCCGAGGTGTGGATGACGTAGGCGGCGCGCCGGGGGTGCGCCGGGACGCGCGGGTCCGCGTCGTTCCCGGCCGCGGTGTCCGGCCAGGTCGCGCCGGGCAGTTCCGGGCCGCCCAGCACGAGCGCGGGCCGGGTGTCGTCGAGCAGGGCGCGCACGCGCTCGGCGGGCAGGTCCGGGTCGACGGGCACGTACGCCCCGCCCGCCTTGAGCACGGCGAGCAGCGCGACGACCGTCTCGACGCGCCTGGTCGCCGACACCGCGACCAGGCGCTCGGGGCCCACGCCGAGCGCGATGAGGTGGTGGGCGAGCCGGTTGGCCGCGGCGTTGAGGGCGCCGTAGTCCAGCGCCGTCGAGGAGTCGCGCACGGCGGGTCGCCGGGGGTGCTCGGCGGCGCGGGCCTCGAACATCTCCACGACGTCCTCGTCACCGAGGTCGGCCGCGGTGTCGTTCCACGCCGCCGGCACCCGGGCGGCGTCGCCGAGCACGTCCAGGTCGCCGAGCCGGCGGTCCGGGTCGGCGACGGCGGCGGCCAGCACCCGCAGCAGCCCGTCGGCCAGGGCTTCGGCGGTGGCGCGGTCGAACAGGTCCGCCCGGTGTTCGAGCACCGCGCCCATCCCGCCGTCCGCGCGGTCGAAGAGCCGGAACAGCAGGTCGAACTTGGCGGTGTCCGGGGGCAGCGGTTCCAGGGCTGCGGTCAGGCCGGGCAACTCGACCGGCGCGGCGGCGGGGTCGGCGTTCTGCACGACCAGGCGGACCTGGAACAGCGGGTGCCTGCCCGGTGACCGGGTCGGGCTCAGCGCCGCCACCAGGCGCTCGAACGGGACGTCCTGGTGGTCGTAGGCGGTGAGGTCGGCGGCGCGCACGCGGTCCAGGAGCTCGGTGAAGGCCGGGTCGCCGGAGGTGTCGACGCGCAGCACGAGCGAGTTGAGGAAGAGGCCGACGAGGTCCGCCACCGCGGGATCGGTGCGCCCGGTGATCGGTGAGCCGATGACGATGTCGTGGCCCGCGCCGAAGCGGGTCAGGAGCGCCGCCAGCGCGGCGTGCACGACCATGAACGCGGTCGTGCCGCGGTCCCTGGCGAGCCGCGCGACACCGCGCCTCAGCTCCGGCGTGAGCCGGAACTCGACGGTGCCCGCCGCGCCGGGTTCGGCGGCGGCGCGCGGCCGGTCGAGCGGCAGCCGCAGCTCCTCGGGCGCGCCGGCGAGGGCGGCGCGCCAGTGGTCGAGCTGGAGGGCCATCGGGGAGCCCGGTTCGTCGTCCGCGCCGAGCGCCGCGAGCTGCCACAGCGCGTGGTCGGCGTACTGCACGGGCAGCGGCTCCCAGGCCGGGGCGCGATCGGCGAGGCGCGCCGCGTAGGCGGTGGCGAAGTCGCGCAGCAGGGGCGCCACGGACCACTCGTCGACGGCGATGTGGTGCAGGACGAGCAGGAGCAGGTGCTCGTCCCGCGCCACCCGGAACAGGGTGGCGCGCACCGGGAGGTCGGTGGCCAGGTCGAACGGGCGGGCCACCTCGGCGGCCACCGCGCCGTCGTCGTGCGCGGTGACGCCCACCGGGAAGGGCGCGGGGGGCAGCACGACCTGGTGCGGGCCCGTCGCGTCCTCGACCACCAGGGTCCGGAGGACCTCGTGCCTGGCCACGACGTCGCCGAGCGCGGCGGCGACCGCGGCGGCGACCAGCTCGCCGGTCAGGCGCAGCGGCACGGGCAGGTGGTACGCGACGCCCCCGTCGAGGCGCTGGAGGAACCACAGCCCGAGCTGCGCCGAGGACAGCGGGACGCGGTCGGGACGCGGCCCGGCCACCACGCCGGCGCGCGCCCGGCCGGCGGTGGAGAGCGCGCGGGCGAGTTCCGCCGGGGTCGGCGAGTCGAACACCTGGCGCACCGCCACCTCGACGCCCAGCGCGGCCCTCACCCGGCCGACCAGGCGCGTCACCAGGAGCGAGTGCCCGCCGAGGGCGAAGAAGCCGTCGTCGGGGTCGACGCGGTCGACGCCCAGCACGTCGGCGAACAACCCGCACAGGACCTCCTCGCGCTGCGACGAGGGCGCCCTCCCGGCGCGCGACCGGACCACCGGGGCGGGCAGCGCGCGGCGGTCCACCTTGCCGTTGGCGTTGAGGGGCAGCTCGTCGAGGACGACGAGGACCGACGGGACCATGTAGCCGGGCAGCACCTCGGCGACGCCGGCGGCGAGCGCGGCCCGGTCGACCGAGCCGACGACGTACCCGACGAGGCGGCTGTCGCCCGGCCGGACCTCCCGCACGGCGGCGACCGCGGCGACCACGCCGGGCTGGGTGCGCAGGGCGGCTTCGACCTCGCCGAGCTCGACCCGGAAACCGCGGACCTTGACCTGGTCGTCGGTTCGACCGACGAACTCCAGCCGGCCCTCCCTCGACCACCGCGCGCGGTCGCCCGTGCGGTACAGCCGCTCCCCCGTGCCGAACGGGTCCGCGACGAACCGCGACGCGGTCAGCCCCGCCGAGCCGACGTAGCCGCGACCGACGCCGGCGCCGCCGACGTACAGCTCGCCCACCACGCCCGGCGGCACCACGCGCAGCCCCTCGTCCAGCACGAAGCACCGCACGCCCGCCATCGGCGAGCCGATCGTCGGCGTCCCGCCGTCCACGACGGACGCCGTCGACCACACCGTCGTCTCGGTGGGCCCGTACACGTTCAGGACGGACGCGGCCGACGCGTGCAGGTCGCGCGCCAGCGGCGCGGGCAGGGCCTCGCCGCCGACGAGCACCCTCACGCCGCGCACCGCGTCCGGGGCGGCGTCGAGGAGGGCGCGCCACAGGCCGGGTGTCGCCTGGGCGACCGTGATCCCGCACCGGGTGGTCAACCGGTGCAGCGCGGACGGTTCGCGCACCTCGTCCGCCGTGGCGAGGACGACCCGGCCACCGGAGGTCAGCGGACCGAACAGCTCCAGCACCGAGATGTCGAACCCCACCGTCGTCACCGCCAACCACCGGTCCGACGACGACAAACCCAACCGCACCCGCATGTCACCCAACAGGTTCGCCACGTTCCCCCGCGACACCACCACACCCTTCGGCCGACCCGTCGACCCCGACGTGTACATCGCGTACGCGGCCTGGTCGGGCGACACGAGGCCCCCGGGGAGCGGGCCGCCGCCGTCCGCCAGGTCCGCCGCCACGTCCTCGGTGACGACCAGCGCGGGCCGGGCGTCCTGGAGGACCGCGGTCAGCCGCTGGGCGGGCCAGCCCCCGTCGAGCGGCAGGTACGCGGCGCCCGCCCGCCACACCGCCAGCAGCACCACGACCAGGTCCACCGACCGGGGCAGCAGCACGCCGACCAGGTCCTCGGGACCGACGCCCCGCGCCCCCAGGCCGGACGCCACCCGCTCCGCGCGGTCGACCAGCTCGCCGTAGGTCAGCCCGTCGTCGCCGCACACCACCGCGACCGCCGCCGGGTCCTGCGCGGCGACCAGGTCCCACACGTCGTCCGCGGTGGCGACCACGTCCGACCTGTTCCACTCCACGACGACCCGGTGCGCCTCGGCCGCCTCCAGCAGCTCGAAGCGGCCCAGCCGCCGACCGGGGTCGGCCACCGCCTGTGCCAGCACCCGCCCGAACCACGTCGCCAGTGACCGGGCCGTGGCCTCGTCGAACAGGTCGGCCCGGTACTCCAGGACCGCGTCGAGCCCTCCGCCCGGCAGCTCCCCGATCTCGAACGCGAGGTCGAACCGCGCGCTGCCGGTGCCGAGCGGCACACCGGAGACCTCGGCCCCGGGCCAGGGGGCGAGGGGCGGCGCGGCGGTGTGCGTCGACAGCAGGACCTGGAACAGCGGGTGCCTGCCGTGCGACCGGGTCGGGTTGAGCAGCTCCACCAGCCGCTCGAACGGCACGTCCTGCTCGTCGTGCGCGGCCAGGTCGCCGTCGCGGACCCGGCCGAGCAGGGTGGTGAAGGACGGGTCGCCCGCCGTGTCGGCGCGCAGCACGAGGGTGTCGAGGAACAGGCCGACCACGTCCGCCACCGCCGGGTCCGACCGGCCCGCGACGGGGGTGCCGATCGGGAGGTCCGTGCCCGCGCCCAAGCGGGTCAGCAGGACCGCGAGCGCGGTGTGCAGGACCATGAACACCGTGGCGTGGTGGGCGCGGGCGAGCGCGACGAGGCCCGCGTGCACGTCGGCGGGCACGGTGAACGCCACCGCGCCGCCGCGGTGGTCCGGGTCGGCCGGGCGCGGCCGGTCGACGGGCAGCGCCAGCTCCTCGGGCAGCCCGGCCAGGTACCGCAGCCTGCTCACGGCCTGGCGGGCGACCTCGCCGTCCTCGGCGTCGTCGCCGAGCACGTCCCGCCGCCACAGCGCGTAGTCCGCGTACTGGACGGGCAGCGGCGCCCAGTCCGGGGCGCTCCCGGTCCGGCGGGCCGCGTAGGCGGTGGTCAGGTCGCGCAGGAGGACGCCGATCGACCACTCGTCCACCGCCACGTGGTGCGCCACCAGCAGGAGGACGTGGTCGTCGTGGCCGACGTGCACGAGGTGGGCCCGGAACGGGGCCTCGGCGTCCAGCCTGATCGGGCGTTCGACCTCGGCCCGGAGCACCTCGTGGAGCCGGTCGTGCGTGGTGTCCCGCTCGGTCAGGCCGGGCGTCGAGCCCGGCGGGAGCACCCGCTGGTGGGGTCCTTCGGCGTCCTCCGGGAAGGTCGTGCGCAGCGCCTCGTGCCGGTCGGCGACGTCGACGAGCGCGGCGGCGAGGGCGTCCCGGTCGACCTCGCCGCGCAGCCGGAGGGCGGTGGGCGTGTGGTAGGTGGAGCCGTCGGGTTCGTAGGCGTTGAGGAACCACAGCCTGCGCTGGGCGGGCGAGAGCGGGATGCGCCCGGGTCGGGGGCGGGCGGTCAGCGGGGTGCGCGCCTCGTCGGCGCCGACGAGGGCGCGGGCGAGGCCGGCGGGGGTCGGCGCGTCGAACAGCGCGCGCACGGGCAGCTCCACGCCGAGGGCGACGCGCACCAGGCCCACGAGGCGCATCGCCAGCAGCGAGTGCCCGCCGAGGTCGAAGAAGCCGGTGTCGGGGCTGATCCGCTCGACGCCGAGCACCTCCTCGAACAGCCCGCACAGGACCTCCTCGCGCGGGGTCGCGGGCGCCCGCCCCGCGGTGCCGAGGAGGTCGGGCACGGGCAGCGCCAGGCGGTCCAGCTTGCCGGTGGGCGTCATCGGCAGCGCGTCGAGCACGACGACCGCCGACGGCACCATGTGCCCCGGCAGCCGCTCCGCGAGGTGCGCCCGCACGGCCGCGTGGTCGATCGGGCCCGCCGCGGTCGCGTAGGCGACGAGCCTCGGGTCGCCGGGGCGGTCCTCGCGGAGCACGACCGCGCACTGGAGCACCGACGGGTGCTCGCCGAGGACGGCCTCCACCTCGCCGGGTTCGACGCGGAACCCGCGCAGCTTCACCTGGTCGTCGGTCCGGCCGACGTACTCGATCAGCCCGGCGGCCGACCACCGGACGCGGTCGCCGGTGCGGTAGAGGCGCCCGCCGCCCGCCTCGAACGGGTTGGCCACGAACCGCTGCGCGGTCAGGCCGGGCCTGCCCAGGTAGTTCCGGGCCAGGCCCGCGCCGGCCACGTACAGCTCACCCGCGGTGCCCGGCGGCACCGGCCGCAGCCAGGGGTCGAGCACGTAGCAGCGGACGTTGTCGATCGGCGGGCCCAGCTCGGCCGGCCTGTCGGCGCGGACCTCGCCGATGGTCGTGTCGGCGGTGCACTCCGTCGGGCCGTAGAGGTTGTAGGCGCGCAGGCCGGGCACCGAGTTCAGGTCGGCGCGCAGCCCGGCGCCGATGGTCTCGCCGCCCAGGACCACCACGGACGGCCGGTGCCGTCCCTCGTCGAGCAGGCCCGCGGCCACGAGGTGCAGGCACTCGCTGGGGGTCAGGTCGATCACGTCCACCCGTTCCCGGACGACCTGCGCCGCGAAGGCCGCCGGGTCGAGCCGGGTCTCGTCGTCGACGAGGTGCATCTCGTGCCCGTGCGCGGCCATCCACAGGAAGATCCCCCAGGAGGCGTCGAACGAGAACGACGCCGTGTGGTCCATCCGCAGCCGCCGGCCGCCGACCGCCCGCACGGCGGGGTCGAGCACCTGCCCGCGGTGGTGGTGCAGGAGGTTGGTGAGGCTGCCGTGGGTCACCAGGGCGCCCTTGGGCCTGCCCGTCGACCCGGACGTGTAGAGGATGTAGGCGCCGTGGGCCGGGGTGGTCGCGCGCGGGGGGTCGGTGGCGGGCCGGCGCTCCAGTTCGGCGCGGACCTCCGGCGCGTCGAGGACGAGAACGCGGTCCGGGTGGACGGCGGCGGTCCGGTGCGCGACCGCGCCGGTGGCGACCACCAGCGCGGGGTCGGCGTCGGCCAGCATGAACGCGGTGCGCTCGGTCGGGTAGTCGGGGTCCACCGGCAGGTACACCGCGCCCGCCTTGTGCACCGCCAGCAGCGCCACCACGGAGTCGACCGACCGCGGGACCAGCACGGCGACCACGACCTCCGCTCCCGCGCCCCGCGCGAGGAGCGACCGGGCCAGCGCGTTGGCCCGCGCGTCCAGCTCGGCGTAGGTCAGCGACTCGTCCCGGTGCACCAGGGCCACCGCGTCGGGGGTGCGGCGGACCTGGGCGGCGAACAGGTCGGGGAGCACGTCGGCGGGGTGTTCGCGCGCCGTGTCGTTCCACGTCACCAGGACCTGCCGGCGCACGGCCGGGTCGAGGGTGTCCAGGTGGCCCACCGGGACGCCGGGGTTCGCCACGACCGCGCCCAGCACGCGCAGCAGGTGGGCGGAGACGTCCTCGGCCTCGGCCCGGTCGACGAGGTCGGGCCGGTGGTCGAGGAGGAACCGCAGGTCCGGGTCCGCCACGGCGACCAGGCCCAGCGGGTAGTGGGTGGCGTCGTAGCCGCGGGCGGCGGTGACGACCAGGTCCGCGAAGGTGCCGTCGGCGGCCGGGTCGGTGGGGTAGTTCTCGAACACGAACGAGGTGTCGAACAGCGTCGGCAGCCCGGTGACGGCCGTGACGTCGGCCGGACCCAGGTGCTGGTGCGGCAGCAGCGCGGCCTGCTCGACCTGCACCCTGGACAGCAGCGCGGCCACCGGCTCGCGCGGGTCCAGCCGCACCCGCACCGGCAGCGTGTTGACGAACAGCCCCACCATGTCCTCGACGCCGGCCAGCTCCGGCGGGCGGCCCGCGACCGTGGAGCCGAAGGCCACGTCCGGACGGCCGGTGCGCTCGGCGAGCACCAGCGCCCAGCAGACCTGGAGCACGGTGTTGGTCGTCAGCCCGTGGTCGCGGGCCAGGGCGGCCAGGCCGGCGGCCACCCCCGGCTCGGGGGTGAAGCCCAGCTGCCGGGGCGCGGCGGACGCGCGGGTGGCGTCCGGGTCGGCGACCAGCGTGGGCTCGTCGAAGCCGGCGAAGGCCCGTGCCCACGCCGCCTTCGCCGCCCCGGTGTCGCGGGAGGCCAGCCACCGCGAGTAGTCCCGGTGCGGGCGCACCGGGGGCAGGCCGCTCGCGTCGCCGCCCGAGCGGTAGAGCGCGACGAGGTCGCGCAGCAGCACCGGCATCGACCAGCCGTCGAGCACGATGTGGTGGTTGGTCAGCACGAACCTGTGGGCGCGCTCGCCGACGCGCAGCAGGGCGCAGCGCAGCAGCGGCGGCGCGCCGAGGTCGAACCGGTGCTCGCGATCGGCCAGGGCCTCCCGCTCCGCGGCGGCGGCGGGGTCGTCCTCGGCGCGCAGGTCCCGTTCCCGCCAGGGCAGGACCGCCGTGCGGGCCACCACCTGCGCCCAGTCGCCGGTGCGCCGGCGGCGGAAGGCGGTGCGCAGGGTCGCGTGCCGGTCGACCAGCGCCTGCGCCGCGGCCCGCAGCGCGCGTGCGTCGAGGTCGCCTTCGAGGTCGACGACCAGTTGGGCGACGTAGACGTCGGCGCCCGACGGCCCCTCGTAGGCGTGGTGGAACACCATGCCCTGCTGCACCGGCGTCAGCGGCAGGATGTCCTCGATGACCCGGCGGTCCTGGCTGGCTCGACTCACGCGCGCGTCCCCCACTCCGCTTCCAGTTCCTGTTCCCAGTCGTCGATCTCGTCCTGCGTCACGCCGGGCAGCACCACGTCGGACGGGGTGAGACCGCCCGCGTCCGGGTCCGCGACGTGGGCGACCAGGTCGCGCAGCGCCGCGAACCACAGCTCGGCCAGCTCGCGTACCTCGGCTTCGGCCAGCAGCTCGCGGCCCCACGTCCAGGCCGCGACGAGCCGGGGCCCGTCCGCGCCGTCGCGGGTGAGCGCGTTGAGCTCCACGGCGTGCGCCAGCGGCAGCTCCGGCGGCGCGCCGCCGCCCGCGCCGGCGACGTCGGGCACCATGCCCCAGTCCCCCGGTTCCTCCGCGAGCAGGCGTCCGAGGTAGTTGAAGCCCAGCTGCGGCGCGGCGGCGCCGGCCAGTCCCCCGCCCGGGTCGAGGTGGCGGAGCAGGCCGTAGCCCAGGCCGCGCCCCGGTACCGCCCGCAGCTGTTCCTTGACCTGCTTGAGCAGCCGTCCCGCGTCGCCGCCCACCGCGCCGGGTCCGGTGTCGAGGTGGAGCGCCACCGGGTGGACGGTGGTGAACCAGCCGACCGTGCGGGACAGGTCGACCCCCGGGTAGGTCTCGTCGTGCCGCCCGTGGCCCTCGACGTCGACGAGGACCTCGGTCGGCACGACGCCCCGGGCGCGGCGCCACTCGCGGACCGCGGCGGCGAAAGCGGTCAGCAGCACCTCGTCCACGCCGGCCCGGTACGCGGCGGGCACCGCGGTCAGCAGCGGCGAGGTGATCTCCGCGGGCAGGGTGAGCTGGAGGGTGCCGGCGGTGGCGTGGGTGTCGCGGGCGTCCGGCGCGCGGGTGCCGAGCAGGGGGTCCGGGCCGCGCACGACCCGTTGCCACCACGGGAGTTCGGCGGCGCGCGCCGGGCCGCGGGCGTCGTCGTCCAGCAGCCGCGCCCAGCGGCGCAGCGAGGTGGTCGTCGGGTCCAGTTCGAACGGCCGGCCGGCGCGGACCTGCTCGGCCGCGCGGGCCAGGTCGCCGAGGAGGATGCCCCAGGAGACGCCGTCCACGGCCAGGTGGTGGGCGACCAGGAGCACGGTGCCGGGGGCTGTCGGGCCCGCGTCGAACCAGAGCACCCCCAGGACCGGTCCGGTGGTGGGGTCGAGCGAGCGGCGGACGCGGTCGGCGTGGTCGCGCAGGAGGCGGTCCCGGTCCGCGGGGTCCATCCCCGCCACGTCCCACCGGTGCACCACGTCCTCGGCGGGCACCGCGCCGGGCGGGTGGACGCGGAGGCGCCAGGTGCCGCCCGGGTCCACGTCCACCCGCAGCCGCAACGCGTCGTGGTGGTCGAGGAGCGCGCCCACGGCGGCCACCAGTTCGCCCCGGCGCAGGCCGGCGGGGGCGCGCACGGCCATCGACTGGGTGAAGCCCGCGACGGGGCCGCCGCGCGCGGCCTGCCAGGCC
>NZ_JBPKJK010000183.1:0-16958 GCF_051756985.1 Saccharothrix sabaoui | reverse complement strand
AGCGGGGGCGCGACGCCCTGTTCATGCGGCGACAGGGCGTCGCCGCAGCCGCACCGTCCGCCGGTGATCCCCTTTTGCATCGGGACCCGATCATTTACCGTCGGTGTCACTCGCCTTCCGGGTGTTCCGCGGTAGTGCGCCGTTCGAGTGATGCGCCGACGATTCCCTGTGACATACCGACCGTGCGGTATGTCACAGGATTAGGCGATCCGGACCACGCCCGCCAATACTCCTACCGCTCGGTAACCGGAGGCGGGAGTTCACTGGTGCGCAACCTGATCGTCATGACGGCCGCGGTCGCCCTGGCCGTCACGAGCTGCTCCGGCGGGGACGACGGACAGGTCGAGGCCGGGCCGGGCGTCACCGGCACGACCATCTCGCTCGGCGTCCTCACCGACCTGACCGGTCCCTTCTCGGCGACCTCGTCGCTCCGGATCAAGGGCTACGAGCTGTTCTTCGGCGAGCTGAACGAGCGCGGCGGCATCTGCGGGCGCAAGGTCGAGCTGGTCCAGGAGGACCACGGCTACGACGTCGCCCGCGCCCTGGAGGGCTACTTCGAGCTGGAACCCCGCGTGCTCGGGTTCGTCGACGTCACCGGGGCCCCGATGACCGAGGCCATCGAGCCGGACCTGATGCAGACCCGCGCCCTGGTCGCGCCCGCGTCCTGGTCGGCGAGCCTGCTCGGCAACCCGCACATGGTCGTCGTCGGCACCACCTACGACCTCGACGTGATCAACGGCCTCGACCACCTCAAGCGGTCCGGCGCGATCGGCGCGGGCGACACCGTCGGGCACCTGCACGTCGACGGCGACTACGGGCTCAACGCGCTGGAGGGCAGCCGGTTCGCCACCGAGCGGTGGGACATGCGGCTGGTCGCGAAGTCCGTGCCCGAGACGGCCGACGTGTCCGCCCAGGTCGCCGAACTGCGCGCCGCGGGCGCGAAGGCGGTGTTCCTCAGCACCTCGCCGCAGCAGACCGCGACCGCCGTGGCCACCGCCGAGCGCCTCGGCTGGGACGTCCCCTTCCTGGTCAACGCCGTGGGCTACGACCCGCTGATCCTCGACTCCCCGGCCGCCGCGGCCGTCGTCGAACGCCTCCGGGTCGTCTCGCCGATCGCCCCCTTCGCCGCCGACGCGCCCGGACCGCGCGACGTCGCCCGGGCGTTCGCCGAGGAGTTCCCCGGCGTCGAGCCCACCGGCTCGGTCGACCACGGCTACGTCATCGGCGTCGCGTTCGCCGCCGTCCTGGAGAAGGCGTGCGCCGAGCGCGACCTGACCCGCGACGGCGTGCTGCGGGCGTTCGCCGACACCAACGCCGTGGACACCCGCGGCCTCACCGGCCCGCTGCGCTTCTCCCTCGCCGGCCGCCCCTCGGCCACCCGGTCCTACGTGGCCAGGCCCGACCCGGCCACCCCCGGCGGCCTGGCCGTGGTGGCCGACCTGTTCGAGTCGGAGCTGGTCGCGCTCAAGGGCACCCGCGCCCGCTAGTTTCCGCAGCCCGCTCCGGGGATACCCGGCGGGTGTGATCGAGGTGCGCGCGGTGGTGCCGACGACTGTCGACCGGGTGTTCGCGGTGCTCGCGGACGGCTGGTCCTACGCGGGCTGGGTCGTGGGGGCCGCCCACATCCGCGAGGTCGACGACGGCTGGCCCGCGATCGGCACGCGCATCCACCACAGCGTGGGCGCGTGGCCGGTCGCGGTGAAGGACGTGACGACGGTGGTGGCGCACGAGCCGGGGCGGCTGCTGGAGCTGGAGGCCCGGCTGTGGCCCATCGGCGCGGCGCGGGTGCGGTTCGAGCTGGCCGAGGTGCCGGGCGGCACCGAGGTGGTGATGTCCGAGGAGGCCGTCAAGGGACCGACGGCCCTGCTCCCGGAGGCCGCGCAGGCGCTGTTCCTCAAGCCCCGCAACCACGAGACGCTGCGCCGGCTCGCAGACCTCGCGACCCGCCAGCAGGGCTGAACGACCCCCGACGCCGGGCACCCGCGGGTGCCCGGCGTCCGCGCGGGTCGGCACCGCGCGGGAGGTCAGTACACGGCGCGGTGCAGGCCGCGGATCAGCAGCTTGTAGGCGTCCCCGGCCAGGCCGTTGCGCGCCAGCGCCGCACGCGCCGCGTTCGCGCCCGGCGCGCCGTGCACACCGCCACCGGGGTGCGCCGACCCGCCCGCCAGGTACAGCCGGTCGACCGGCGTGTCCGCCCGGCCCAGCCCCGGCACCGGCCGGAACACCAGCTGCTGGTGGATGCCCGCCGTCCCCGAGTTGATCGACCCGCCGACCAGCGCCCGGTTCCGGTCCTCCAGCTCGCCCGGCCCCTGGACGAACCGGCCGCGCACCAGGTCGCGGAACCCCGGCGCGTGCTGCTCGACCAGCTGCTCCACCCGGTCCGCCCGCCGCCGCACGCGGTCCGCCGACCACTGCTCGCCGCGTGGCACGTGCGTGTAGGCCCACGCGGTCTCGGTGCCCTCCGGCGACCGGGTCGGGTCGCTCGTCGTCATCTGCCCCATGATCACGAACGGGGTGCGCGGCAGCCTCCCGCACGCGATCTCCGTGCTGCTCGCCGCCAACCCGTTGAGGTCGCCCCCCAGGTGCACGGTCCCCGCGCCGCGCGCCCCCGGCGCGGTCCACGGGATCGGCCCGTCCAGCGCCCAGTCCACCTTGACCGTCGCGTCGTCCCACTCGAACCGCTCCAGGTCGGTGACCAGCCGCGGCGGCAGGTGCTCCGGCCCCACCATGTCCAGGTACAGGGTGGGCGCCGGCACGTCCGCCAGCACCGCCCGCCGCGCCCGCACGAACCCGCCCTCGGCGTCGCGCACGCCCAGCGCGCGACCGCCCGCCACGACCACCTGCGCCACCGGCCGCGAGCACTGCACGACCGCGCCGAGCCGCCGCACCAGCGCCCGCGTCAACGCGCCCGCCCCGCCCTCGGGCACCGGGTAGCCGTACTCCTGGCCCAGCATCGACAGCAGCCACCCGAACGCCGCGCCGCCCGCCTGGTCCGGGCCGAGGTCGGTGTGCATCGCGTTGCCCGCGAACAGCAGCGGCGCGCCCTCGCCCGCGAACCGGTCGTCGCCGAACGCCCGCACGGACTGCACGAACGACCGCGCCAACCGCAGCGCCCCGCCCGCGCCCAGCGCGCCGAGCAGCCCCGCGCCCGCCCTCACCGGCGGGAACGGCCGCATCAGCGCCTCCAGCATCCCGTCGCGCACCCGCTGCCAGTCGGCGAACTCGGCCAACCACGCGTCACCGTCGCCCGCGCCGAACGACTCGACCGACGCGGCCGTGCGCTCCGGGTCCCGCGACAGCACCACGGCCCGGTCGTCCGGCAGCACGTGCGCCAGCACCTCGGGCGCGTGCCGCCACGCCAGCCCGTGCCGCGCCAGGTCCAGCCCGGCGATCACCGGCGACGCCACGCCCAGCGGGTAGAACGCGCTGAACAGGTCGTGCTTGAACCCCGGTTCCACCAGCTCCGCCGTGCGCACCGCCCCGCCGGGCTCGTCGGCCGCCTCCAGGACGAGGACGTCCCAGCCGGCGTCCGCCAGCAGGTTCGCCGCCACCAGCCCGTTGGGCCCTGCTCCCACGACCACCGCGTCCACGACGTCGCTCAACGCAACCCTCCCCGTCCGCCCGGCCGTCCACGGCCCAGTCTGCGCCACCGCGCGCCGCCGTGCCCACCGGGCCGCGCGGTCGCGTCGCGTCCACAGTGGACGCTGAGGCGGCGGGGGACGGGCGTCGCACCGGACCCACCGCCGGCAGGGTCGTCGTCCCGGGGCGCGCGGCGCGGGGCGGTGCCCGCCCCGCCGCCGGTCCCGGTGACGACGACCCCCATGCCGCGCGGGTACCCCTACCGGCCGCCGCCAAGCCCCGCGCGCCGCAGCGCTTCGGCCATCGCGCCGTTGGCCGGCGGGCGCTCCTGCTGCCGACCGCCGCCACCGCCGCCGCCGCCGGCGCGCTGACCGCCACCGCGCTGACCACCGCGCTGCCCGCCGCCGCCACCGCGTCGACCGTCCTGCTGCTGGTCGCGCGGCTGCTTGCGGCCCGGCTCGTCCTGCAACCGCAGCGTCAGCCCGATCCGCTTGCGCGGGATGTCGACCTCCAGCACCTTCACCCGCACCACGTCACCGGACTTCACCACGTCTCGCGGGTCCTTGACGTAGGTGTCGGACAGCGCCGAGATGTGCACCAGGCCGTCCTGGTGCACGCCGATGTCGACGAACGCGCCGAACGCGGCCACGTTCGTCACCACGCCCTCCAGCACCATGCCGGGCTTGAGGTCGGCGATCTTCTCCACGCCGTCGGCGAACGTCGCGGTCTTGAACGCCGGGCGCGGGTCGCGACCCGGCTTCTCCAGCTCGCGCAGGATGTCCGTGACGGTCGGCAGGCCGAACTTGTCGTCCACGAACTCCTGCGGCCGCAACGACTTCAGCACCGCCGTGTTGCCGATCAGCTGCTCCGTGCCGGCCCGCTGCTGGATGCGCCGCACCACCGGGTACGCCTCGGGGTGCACGGCGGACCCGTCGAGCGGGTCGTCGCCGTTGGGGATGCGCAGGAAGCCCGCGCACTGCTCGAACGCCTTCGGCCCGAGCCGCGCCACGTCCTTCAACGACCGGCGCGAGCGGAACGGGCCGTTCGAGTCGCGGTGCAGCACGATGTTCTCCGCCAGGCCCGCCGTGATGCCCGAGACCCGGGTCAGCAGCGGCACCGACGCGGTGTTCAGGTCCACGCCGACCGCGTTCACGCAGTCCTCGACCACCGCGTCGAGCGAGCGCGACAGCTTCGACTCCGACAGGTCGTGCTGGTACTGGCCCACGCCGATCGACTTCGGGTCGATCTTCACCAGCTCGGCGAGCGGGTCCTGCAACCGGCGCGCGATGGACACCGCGCCGCGCAGCGACACGTCCAGGCCGGGCAGCTCGGCCGAGGCGAACGCCGACGCCGAGTACACCGACGCGCCCGCCTCCGACACCACCACCTTGGTGAGCTTGAGGTCCGGGTGCAGCTTGAGCAGGTCGCCCGCCAGCTTGTCCGTCTCGCGCGAGGCGGTGCCGTTGCCGATCGCGATCAGCTCCACGTCGTGCTTCTTCGCGAGCACGGCGAGCTTGGCGACCGACTCGTCCCAGCGGTTCGCGGGCACGTGCGGGTAGATCGTGTCGGTGGCGACGACCTTGCCCGTCGCGTCGACCACGGCGACCTTCACGCCGGTGCGGAAACCCGGGTCCAGGCCCATCGTGGCGCGGGTGCCGGCGGGCGCCGCGAGCAGCAGGTCGCGCAGGTTCGAGGCGAAGACGCGCACGGCCTCGTCCTCGGCGAACGCCCGCAGCCGGGCGCGCAGGTCGATGCCCAGGTGCACGAGGATGCGGGTGCGCCAGGCCCAGCGGACCGTGTCGGACAGCCACCTGTCCGCCGGGCGACCCCGGTCGTCCACGCCGAAGCGGGACGCGATGCGCGCCTCGTAGCCGGTGGGCTCGTCCTCGTCGCCCGGGTCCAGGACCAGGTCGAGGACCTCCTCCTTCTCCCCGCGCAGCAGGGCGAGGATGCGGTGCGAGGGGAGCTTGGCGAACGGCTCGGAGAAGTCGAAGTAATCGGAGAACTTCGCGCCGTCCTCCTCCTTGCCCTCGCGGACCTTCGACGCCACCCGGCCCTGCGTCCACATCCGCTCGCGCAGCTCGCCGATCAGGTCGCCGTCCTCGCCGAACCGCTCGACCAGGATGGAGCGGGCGCCCTGGAGCGCCGCCGCGACGTCCGCGACCTCCTCGGTCACGTACTCCTTCGCCACCACCTGCGGGTCCAGCGACGGGTCGTCCAGCAGCGCGTCGGCCAGCGGTTCGAGCCCCTGCTCGCGCGCGATCTGCGCCTTCGTCCGCCGCTTGGGCTTGTAGGGGAGGTAGAGGTCCTCCAGGCGGGCCTTGGAGTCCGCGGCCAGGATCGACGCCTCCAGGGCGTCGTCCAGCTTGCCCTGCGACCGGATCGACTCCAGCACGGCCGTCCGGCGCTCCTCCAGCTCGCGGAGGTAGCCCAACCGCTCTTCCAGGGTGCGCAACTGGGCGTCGTCCAGCGCGCCGGTCGCCTCCTTCCGGTAGCGGGCGATGAACGGCACGGTGGAGCCGCCGTCGAGCAGGTCGACGGCCGCGCTGACCTGCCCGGCCCGCACGCCCAGCTCGTCGGCGATCCTCTGGTTGATGGGTGTGGTCACAGCGAGCCATTGTGCCGTGCTGGGGACACCCCGTGCCGCGGGGTCGGGGATCGCCCGAGGTGGTCGCCCGCCACAAGCGCGAAAACGCGTCCATTTCACTTGACCGGGTGATTACTGCCGATGGCCGCCCGCCGATCGGGTCAACGGAATTCGTCCTGGTCGGTCCGCCCGCCGCTCCACTACCTTCTGCGGTTCACGCGGTGTTCATCCGAGTTCACAGAGGTCCTCGTGGTCGACGGCGGCGATTTACGCAACGACGTCCAAGGCGTGGCGCACAACGTGCTCCAAGCGCGTGACGTGCACGGCGGCGTGCACTTCCACGACCCGGGGTGGGCCATGCCCGTGCCGAGGCAGTTGCCGCCCGACGTCCCGCACTTCACCGACCGCGAGAACCACCTGGCGCGCCTCCACTCGTGGCTCGACGTGCCGGACTCCGAGGCGTCCCCCGTGGAGGTGGTCGCGGGCATCGGCGGTGTCGGGAAGACGTCGCTGGTCACGCACTGGGCGCACCGGGTGCGCGACCGGTTCGTCGACGGGGACGTGTTCCTCGACCTGCGCGGTTACCACCGGGAACGCGCGGTCACCGCCGCCGACGGGTTGGACCGCGTGCTGCGCGCGCTGGGCACGCCGAACGAGCTGATACCGGCGGACGTCGACGCGCGTGCCGCTCTTTACCGGACGTTGCTGCACAACCGGAAGATGCTCATCCTGCTCGACAACGCGTCGAGTTGCGAGCAGGTGAGACCGCTGTTGCCGGGAACGGCGACCTGTAGGGTGGTGATCACCAGTCGTAACCACTTGGTCGGGCTCGCCGCGGGGAACGGAGCGCACCGGATGCCGTTGGACGTGCTGCCACCGGAGCGGGCGCTCGAACTGCTGCGCCAGGTCGTCGGGGACGAGCGCGTCGACGCGGAGCCGGCCGCGGCCGACCTGCTGGCCGCCTACTGCGGCTACCTCCCGCTCGCGCTGCGCATCGCGGCCGAACGGCTCGCGTCGAGCGCGCACACCTCGGTCGAGGACCTGGTCGAGGAGCTGGCCGAGGTGCGCGAGCGGTTGGACGTCCTCACGTCGGGCGACGACGAGAGCGCGGCGGTGCGCGTGGTCTTCTCGTGGTCGTACGACGCGCTGTCCCCCGATGCCGCGCGGGCCTTCCGGCTGCTCGGGCTGATGCCGGGGCAGGACATCGGCCTCTCCGCCGCGGCGGCCCTGCTCGACCTCACCGAGGGGCGCGCCAGGCGGTTGCTGGCCGAACTGACCTCGGTCCACATGCTCACCGAGAAGCCCGGGCGCCGCTACCAGTTCCACGACCTGCTCAGGCTCCACGCGGTGGAGCGCGTCGAGACCCGTGAACCGGAGGCCGACCGCCGGGCGGCGACCCGGCGCCTGCTGGTCTGGTACGCGCACTCCCTGCGGGCGGCCGTCCGCGTGATCATGCCCTACTACACGACCATCCCGGTCGAGCTGCCCGCGACGACCGCCGCCGTCCCGGCCTTCGCGGACCGCCGGGCCGCGCTCCAGTGGTGCGACGCGGAGCAGCCCAACCTGATGGCGGCGGTCGCGCAGGCGTCCGCGACCGGTCAGCACGACCTGGCGTGGCGGCTCCCGGTGCTGATGTTCGGCCTGCTCCTCACCCGGAAACCGCTCGTCGACTGGGTGACGACGCACGACATCGGCATCGCGTCGGCGCGTGCCGCCGGCGACGTGGCGGCCGAGGCGTGGCTGCTCACCAGCGTGGGCATCGCGCGCCGCGAGCTGCGGCAGTCGGAGCCCGTGCTCGCCGAGCTGGAACGGGCGCTGCTCTGCTGGCAGCGGGTCGGCATCCGCTGGGGCGAGGCGTGGGCGCTGCGCGACACCGGCGCGACCCTCAACGGGCTGGGGCGGCACGCCGAGGCCATCGGGATGTTCCAGCGGGCCCTGGCCATGCACCTGGAGGACGGGGACGCCTGGGGCGAGGCGACGGCGCTCAGCGGTTTGTCCCACGCGCACCTGGAGACCGGTGAGACCCGGCTCGCGCTGGAGGAGTCGTTGCGGGCGCTGGAGATCAGGCGCGAGCAGGGCGACCAGCGCAACGTCGGCAACGCGTTGAACACCGTGGGCGAGGTCTACCTGGCGCTCGGGGACGTGGACCGCGCCGTCGACCACGTCGAGAACGCCATGACCGTCCTGACCGAGGTCGACTACCGGGGCGGCCGGGCGGTGTCGCACCAGTTGCTCGGTGCCGCGCTGAGCCGACGCGGTCGGGAGGACGAGGCGGCGACCCACCGGCGGCTCGCCGTCGAGCTGTACGAGTCGATCGGCGATCCCCGCGCGGACGACGTGCGGGCGCACCTGACCCGCTGACCGGGGCCCGCGGCGGAACCACCCCGCTCGGGCGTACTGAGCGGTCGGTCATACTCGCGGGCATGACGACACTCGACCACTGGGGCGGGACGAGCCGCTACACCGACCTGGACGGGCCGGTGCACTACGTCGACTTCGGCGGCGACGGTCCGCCCGTCGTCCTCGTGCACGGCCTGGGCGGGTCGCACCTCAACTGGTGCCTGCTCGCACCCCACCTGGTCGAGCGCCACCGCGTGCTGGCCGTCGACCTCGCCGGGTTCGGCCTCACCCACCCCGAGGGCCGCTCCACCACCGTGCCGTCGAACGCCCGCCTGCTCGACCGGTTCCTGACCGACGTGGTCGGCGAACCCGCGGCGCTGGTCGGCAACTCCATGGGCGGGATGATCTCCATCCTGCACGCCGCGCGCCGCCCGGCGGGCGTGACGCACCTGGCCCTGCTGGACCCGGCCGTGCCGCTGCCGCTGGGCGCCCGCCTCGACCCGCAGGTGGCCGCCGCGTTCGCGATGTACGCGGTGCCGGGGGTCGGGCAGTGGTTCCTGGAGCGGTCGCGGCGGGGGGTGTCGCCGCGCCGCCAGGTCAAGCGGGTGCTGAAGCTCGTGTGCGCCGACCCGAAGCTGGTGCCCGAGGAGGTGGTCCTGGCGTCCATGGACCTCGTGCAGCAGCGCGAGGAGGTGCCGGGCCTGGACGAGGCGTTCCTCGCCGCCGCGCGGTCGGTGGTGTGGACCGGCGCGACGAGCCGCCGCTACTACACGGCGATGAGCCGGGTCAAGGCGCCCGTCTACCTGGCGCACGGCGACCGCGACCGCCTCGTCCCGCTCAAGTCGGCGGAGGCGGTGGCCCGGCGGAACCCCGCCTGGGGGTTCGAGGTCTTCGAGGGGGTCGGGCACGTGCCGCAGCTGGAGATCCCCGAGGTGATCGCCCGACGGCTGCTGGACCTGTTCTCGCGGTGAGCGCGGTGAGCGCGGTGGGCGCGGTGGGCGCGGGGCCGGTGGCGCGGTAGGCCGAATCGAGACTCGTCGGTACTGGCGGATTTCACGCCGGTGAAACACCATGGTCACCTGGGGTGTGCGCTCGACGCGGAGCGGGGGAGGGGCCATGTCAGCACCGCCGGAGGTCCCGTCGGGGCGGCTGGGCGAGGTCGTGCCCGCCGTCCCGGAACCCATCGCGCCGGAACCCGCCGTCCTGGAACCCGCCGTGCCGGAACCCGCTGTGCCGGAGCCCACCGTTCCCGCGCTGCTGTGGTACCTCACCGAGCCCACCAGGGCCGCCGTCGACATCGGCCAGTTCGCCGTCGCCCGCTCGCTCCTGCGCGCCGCGCCCAGCGGGGACGGGCACACCGTGCTCGTCCTCCCCGGCCTCGGCGCCAACGACGGCGCGACGGCGACACTGCGCAGGTTCCTCGCCAACCTCGGCTACGACGTGCACGGCTGGGGCCTGGGCCTCAACATCGGCCCGTCGGTCCAGGCCGTCGAGGGGATGCGGACCCTGCTGCGCGAGCTGGCCGCGCGCGGTCGCGGGAAGGTCAGCGTCGTCGGCTGGTCGCTGGGCGGCATCTTCGCCCGCGAGCTGGCCCGCGAGCACCCCGGCACGGTCCGCCAGGTCATCACGCTCGGCAGCCCGTACGCGATGACCGACCTGCGCCAGACCCGGGTCAACCCGGTCTACCGGCTGCTGTCCCGGTTCTACGTGGCGGGCGCGGGGATGCCGCCGCCGGAGCACACCCGGCCGCCGTTCCCGGTGCCGTCGACATCGGTGTACTCCAGGTCCGACGGGATCGTGGCGTGGCGGGCGTGCGTGTCGCCGGAAGGGCCGCGGGCGGAGAACGTGGCGGTCGCGTCCAGCCACCTCGGGTACGGCTACAACGCGACCGTGCTGTGGGTGGTGGCCGACCGGTTGGCCCAGCGCGCGGGCCGGTGGCGGCGGTTCACCCCGCCGCCCGGCATGGCCCGGATGTTCCCCGCGGCCTGACCGCGTCGGCGCCCGATCCGCCGTGCGGGGGAAACAGCGCTGACCCACGCCCCCGCGCGGCCTAGGCTGCCCAGCGTGTGGGACCGGTTGGAACACGCCTACGGCCCGGCCACCGACGTGCCCGGCCTGCTCGTCGAGGCCCGCGACCCCGACCGCGCCGCGGCGGCGGTGCGGGAGCTGGACCACGTCGTGCACTGCGGCGGCACGCGGGTGTACTCGGCCGCGCCCGCCGCGCTGCCGGCGCTGCTCGACCTGGCCGAGGACCCGGCGGTCACGGTGCGGCCCGCGGTGGTGGAGGTGGTCGGCGACCTGGGGCACGCGGGGCGCACGGCCGCCGCCGTCGACCCGGCGTGGCCGGGGGCGTGGGAACGCGCCGTGCCGAGGCTGACCGCGCTGCTCGCCGACCCGGACGTCGAGGTGCGCCGGGGCGTCACGTACCCGTTGGCGCAGGCCCGCGGCGTGTGGCGGGCGCTGGCCGACCGGTTCGACGGCGAACCGGACCGGGTCGCCCGGCTCGGCCTCGTCGTCGCCGCGGGGCTGCACGACGACCCGGGCGCCCGCGACTGGTTCACCGGCCTGCTGCGCGACGGGGACCGGGCGGTGCGGGTCGCCGCCGTGGTGGGCCTGCGCCGGCTGGGCGACGAGGTCGACACCGCGCCGCTGCTGGACCCCGTGCCGGAGGTGTGGGAGGAGACCTGGTGGGCCGCGCCCAACCCGGTGTGGTGGCTGCACCGGGAGGTCCCCGACCGCCGCCTGGTCACCGCCTGGCTGGCGCACCCGCACGCCGAGGTGCGGCGGGGCGCGCTGTGGGCGTCCGGCGACCTGCTCGGGGGCCGGCCGGACCCGGACCTGCTGCCGCTGGTCGCCGACCGGCTGGCCGACGACGAGCCGGACAACCGCCGGGTCGCCGCGCTGCTGCTCGCCTCGGTCCGCGCCCCGTCCGCCACCCCGCCGACCGCCGACCTCGACTCGTTCGCCGACGACCTCGCCCTGGCCGCCCGCGACGTCTACCTGCCCGCCGCCGACGCCGCCCTCGCGGCCCTCGCCCTGCTCGGCGACGAACGCGCCGTCGAACCGCTCGCCCGGCGCCTCACCGGCCCGCGCCTCGGCCTGGCCGTGCACCGCCGCCGCGCCACGTGGCGCCTCGCGCCCCCGCTGGACGAGGTGCTCACCGCCATGGCCGCGCACGCCGCCGAACTGGCCCCGGCGGTGCGGGCGAGGCTGGGCGCAACCGCCGATCAGGTGGAGGTCGAGGCGCTCCAGAGGGTTCTCCGATCGTGGCAGAGGTGATCCGGGAAACGATCACCTGAATCACCCCTTGTGTTGGCGACTCCTTCACCGGAGGGTTCCGCTCGGCCCGTTGGCTCCGAGCGGGCAGACCCCTGACGGAGGTGGAGCATGACCCCTGCACGCAAGTTCGCCGCCGCCCTGGCCGCGGCGCTCGCGCTCCCGGTGTTCCTCACGACCCCGGCGCACGCGGTGAGCGACGCCGACCTGGCCCAGTACTGGGCCCCGGTGCACCACCAGGACACCGACTCGTCCGACTACGACGCCGACTACCTGTCCACTGTGGACTACGACGGCGACTGGAACACCCTGAACAACTGGGAGGGCCAGGACGACTCGCTCGCCCGCCTCACCGGCGCCGCCTACTACTCGGTGGCGGAGACCTCGACCCACTGGTTCCTGGTCTACTCCTTCTACCACCCGCGCGACTGGGACGACGTGCCCGACCCGTTCGCGCTGCTCACCCACGAGAACGACATGGAGGGCCTGCTGGCGACCGTCCGCAAGGACGGCTCGACCTACGGGAAGCTGGAGGCCGTCGTGACGGTGGCGCACAGCGACTTCCACTCCTACGTGGCACCCGGCAGCACCTTCACCTCGGGCAGGGAGACCGTCGACGGCACCCTGCGCATGCAGGGCACCCGGTTCACCACCCGCCAGGAGGCCAAGGGCCACGGCCTCTACGCGTGGAACGGCGCGGAGTTCCCCGGCGGCGACGGCGTGGTCTACGTGCCGTCCGCGACCGGCGAGGTGCCCTCGGGCGGCAACGACCGATCGGTCGGCTACCGGCTCGTGGACACCTTCGCCGCCGGCGGCCTGTGGGCGCAGCGGTCCGGCACGGCGACGTTCGCGAGCTGGGGCACGTTCCGCGGCGACAACGGCAAGGACAACGCGGCCAACTCCGCGTGGGGCTGGGACGACCAGAACGACGGCTCGGACCTCCAGCGCGGCCTGCTCGCGACCGATCCGGCCTACCTCGTTTCGGTGTACTTCGGCAACAAGGGCGAGTTCAGCACGACGTACACCCGCAACGCCTACCGGTAGGAACGGCCCCGCGCCGCTACCATCCCGATCATGACCGCACGCGCGCCCGCACCGCCCCTGGCCCGACTGGCCACGGAGGCGCTGGCCCCGTGGGTCATCGTCATCGGCGTGCCGCTCCTGGTGGCCTGGCAGGCCACCAGGAGCGTGCCGGAGACCCTGCTGTGGGGCGCGGTGGTCGGCCTGACCGGGTCGGTCATCCCCATGGCGGTCGTCGTGCGCGGCGCGCGGCGGGGTCACTGGAACGGCCACCACGTCACCAACCGCGAGGGCCGGCTCGTCCCGCTGCTGACCTGCGTCGCGTCCCTGGCGCTCGGCATCACCGCGCTGGTGCTCGGCGGCGCGCCGCCCACCGTGCTGGGGCTGTCGGTGGCGATGTTCCTCAGCCTGCTGCTGTGCCTGCTCGTCACGTTCGCCCTGCCGGTCGGCGGCACGCGCGGCTGGAAGGTCTCCTTCCACGCGGCCGTGGCGGGGGGCGCGGTCGTCGTGCTGGCGATCACCTACGGCCCGTGGGTGCTGCTGGCCTCGCCCTTCGTGGCGCTGGTGGCGTGGTCGCGGGTGGCGCTGGGGCACCACACCGTGCCGCAGGTCGTGGTGGGCTCGGTGATGGGCGCGATCGTCGGCGGGATCGCGTTCTGGTCGCTCACGTGACGGCCTTCACCCCCGGTGACCGCCGGGCGGCCCTTACCCTGCGGTGATGACGTTCAGGCTGGAGACCGACGGGCCGATCGCGACGCTGACCATCGACCGGCCCGCCAAGCGCAACGCGCTGAGCTACGGGATGTGGTCCGCGCTGCCCGACCTGATGGCGCGGGTGCGCGACGACGACGCGGTGCGCGTGCTGGTCGTGCGCGGCGGCGAGCACTTCTCGGCCGGGGCCGACATCAGCGAGTTCGGCACGCTGCGCAGCGGCGCCGAGGGGGCCGCCCGGTACAGCGAGGCCGTGCACGCGGGCGCGCGGGCCATCACGACGCTCGGCAAGCCGACCATCGCCGCGATCACCGGGTTCTGCATCGGCGGCGGCTGCGAGGTGGCGCTGGCCTGCGACCTGCGGGTCGCGGCGGCGGACGCGCGCTTCGGCATCACGCCCGCCAAGCTGGGCATCGTCTACGCCTTCGCGTCCACGAAGCAGCTCGTCGACGTGGTGGGGCCGGCGTGGGCCAAGCAGATCCTGTTCGGCGGCGAGATCCTGGACGCGGCGACCGCGCTGCGCATCGGCCTGGTCAACGAGGTGCACGCGCCGGACGAGCTGGACGTGCGGGTCAAGGGGCTGTCCACCACGATCGCGGCCCGCGCCCAGGTCAGCGTGCGGGGCGCGAAGCAGATCGTGCACCGCATCACCGAGGGGCAGCACGAGGAGGACGACGCGGTGCGCGCGCTCTACGACGAGGCCGTGCACAGCCCCGAGTACGCCGAGGGCGTGGCCGCGTTCCTGGAGAAGCGCCCGCCCAGGTTCTGAACCCCGGGTTCCGACCCCTCCGGGGTGTTCAAGAAGCGGTCGTCGGGGTAACTCCCTGCACATGACCGAACCCGAGGACAGGCCCCTCACCCCCGACCCGCCCAAGCCGCCCAACACGCCGGAACCGCCCGACCTCGACGTGGACGCCGAGCAGTTCCTGGACGAGGACGAGCGGCGCGAGCGCGACGACGAGCGCCGCCGCGCGGAAGGAGGGGACGAGCAGCCCGAGTAGGGCGGCCCGTCCCCTCCGGGGTCCGGACGGATCGGCGTCAGTCGCCGTCGTACTTGTTCGCGTCACCGGGCCACTCGCCGGTGAGCTTGTCGTAGCCGGTCGCGCCACCCCGGTCGATCGCGGCCTTGACCAGGCCGAAGATCGCGCCCTGGATGGTCGCGGCCAGCAGCACCTCGCCCCACCCCCGGTCCTTCTGGGTCGGGGTGGGGGCTTCCTTCGTGCCGGTGGCGAGCTTCCACACCTGGCCGAACACGGCGCTGGCCGCGAGGCCGCCGAGCACGCCGAACAGCATGCCCAGCGGGCGGTAGAGGAGCTTGTTCACGTTCACCGCCCCCTCCTGACCAGCTTCCACAGCAGCAGCACGACCGCCGCCGCGCCGGCCGCGACCGCCGCCGGGTGCTTGCGGGCCTGCCGCACGCCCCGGTCGACGCGCTGCTGCACGGGCGGGGGCAGCTGCTCGACCGCCTGCGCGGCCTTGGTGCCGACCTGGTCCGCCACCGCGCTCGCCCTCGTGCCGACCTGGCTCGCCACGGCCGCCGCCTTGTCCGCGGCCACGCCCGCCTTCTCGGACACCTGCCCGGCCACCGCGGTGGCCTTCTCCGACACCTGGCCGGCCACCGCCGTCGCCTTCTCGGTCACCTGCTGCGCGACGGCGCTCGCCTTCTCGCCGACCTGGCCCGCGGCGACACCCGTCTGGGCGCCCGCCGACCCGGCCTTCTCGCCGGCCTTGGCCGCCGCGGCGCCCGCGGCCGCCCCGGCCGCCGCCGCCTTCTCGCCGACCTTGTCGGTCACGTGGCCGACCTTGGCGGTGGCCTTGCCCGCCGCCGCCGTGACGGCCTGGTTGGCGCGCGTCGCGCTCTCCTTCACCTTCTCCACCTTCTCGTGCGCCTTCTCCTTGACCCGCCCGGGCACGTCCGCCTTGTGCGCCAGCGCTTCCACGGTCTCGCCGAGCTCGCGCCGCGTCTGCTCGACGTCCGCGCGCAGCTCGTCCGGGTTCTCGGGAACGTCCTTGCCGCTCATCGGTGCGCCCTCTCGCTCACGGTGGCGATGTCCTGCTTCACGCCCGCGATGGCCTCTTCCGGCACCGGTGGGGTGCCCTTCTCGATCTGCTTGCGGCCGACCAGCGCGAGCACGCCCGCGACCAGGAGCACGACGGCCGCGACGATGAACGCCGAGGCCCACGCGGGCAGCGCGGTGGCCAGCAGCAGCACGAACGCCGCGATCACCGTGCCCAGCCCGAACCAGGCCAGCACACCGGCGCCCCCGAGCAGACCGGCTCCCGTGCCGACGCGCTTGCCCTTCTCGCGCATCTCGGCCGCGGCCAGCCGGATCTCGTCCCGCGCCAGCCTGCTCACCTGCTCGGAGAGCCTGCTCACCAGTTCGGCGGTGGACGGTTCCCGGTCGGTGGCGACGTGGTCCATGGCCGTCTCCTCTCTCAGTCGACCCCCGACTACCCAGAACACGCGTGGTGTACGCACGGGATTGGGGGGAACCCCGGCGCTCATGGCGACGCGAGCACCCGACGCACCCACCAGACTGCCCAAGAGCTCGTGGTGGGGCGTCCTCAAGCGCACGGTGAAGGAGTTCAACGACGACAACCTCACCGACTGGGCGGCGGCGCTCACCTACTACGCGGTGCTGTCGCTCTTCCCCGGCATCCTGCTGCTGGTGACGCTGCTCGGCCTGCTCGGACCGCAGGCCACGCAGTCCATCGTGGACAGCCTGGACATGCTGGGGCCCGGCGAGGCCAAGGACTTCATCGCGGGGGGCATCGAGAACCTCCAGCAGTCGAAGGCCACCGGCCCGCTGGCGATCGTCGGTCTGGTGACCGCGCTGTGGTCGGCCTCGGGGTACGTGGGCGCGTTCATGCGCGCGGCGAACTCGATCTACGACGTCGAGGAGGGCCGGCCGTTCTGGAAGGTCGTCCCGCTGCGGCTGGGCCTGACCGTCGGCGTGGTGGTGCTGCTGGCGCTGACCGCGCTGGGCGTCACGCTGACCGGCGGCGTCGCGCGGTGGCTGGGCGACCTGCTGGGCCTGGGCGAGCAGTTCGTGACGGTCTGGGACGTGGCCAAGTGGCCCGTGCTGTTCCTGCTGGCCAGCGCCGCGATCGGGCTGCTGTTCTGGGCCTCGCCGAACGTGCGGCAGCCGAGCTTCCTGTGGATCACCCCGGGCGGCCTGGTCACCGTGCTGGTGTGGGTGGCGGCCTCGCTGGGCTTCGCGTTCTACGTGGCGAACTTCAGCTCGTACAACAAGACCTACGGCTCGCTCGCCGGTGTGATCATCTTCCTGGTGTGGCTGTGGATCTCGAACATCGCGCTGCTGCTCGGGGCCGAGCTGGACGCCGAGCTGGAGCGCGGGCGGCGGATGGAGTCGGGGGAGTCGTCGGGCGAGGACCCGGTGGCCCCGCCGCGCGACACCCGCGCGATGGACGACTGACCGCGGTG
>NZ_JBPKJK010000182.1:0-17035 GCF_051756985.1 Saccharothrix sabaoui | reverse complement strand
AGCACGATCAGCAGGTCGCCGCCCTCCACCTGCTGCACGCCGCCGACCGCGAGCCGCGCCACGCGGCCCGCCTTCGGCGCGGTGATCGCGGCCTCCATCTTCATCGCCTCGATGGTCGCCACGGTCTGGCCCGCCTCGACCCGGTCGCCCTCGGCCACGCTCGGCGTGACCACGCCCGCGAACGGGGCGGCGACGTGGTCGGGGTTGGTCCGGTCGGCCTTCTCGGCGGCCGGGACCTCGGCGGCGATCGACCGGTCGCGCACCTGGATGGGCCGCAGCTGGCCGTTGAGCACCGCCATCACCGTGCGGATGCCGCGCTCGTCGGGCTCGCTGATGGCCTCCAGGCCGATGAGCAGCCGCACGCCCGGCTCCAGGTCGACCGAGTACTCCTCGCCCGGCTTGAGGCCGTAGAAGAAGTCCTTGCTGCTCAGCACGCTGGTGTCGCCGTAGGCGTCCCGGTGCGCCAGGAACTCCTTGGTCGGCGCCGGGAACAGCAGCCGGTTGAGGGTGGCGCGGCGGTCGCCCTCCAAGCCCTTCTCGTCCTCCTCGGTCAGCTCCGCCACGCCCTTGGGCGCGGCACGGCCCTGGAGCGCCTTGCTGCGGAACGGCTCCGGCCAGCCGCCGGGCGGGTCGCCCAGCTCGCCGTGCAGGAACCCGATCACCGAGCCGGGGATGTCGAACCGGCCCGGGTCGGCCTCGAAGTCCTCCGGCTTCACGCCCGCGCCCACCAGGTGCAGCGCGAGGTCGCCGACGACCTTCGAGGACGGGGTCACCTTCACCAGCCGGCCGAGCATCCGGTCGGCGGCGGCGTACATGGACTCGATCTCCTCGAACTTCTGCCCGAGGCCGAGCGCGACCGCCTGGGTGCGCAGGTTGGACAGCTGCCCGCCGGGGATCTCGTGCTTGTAGACGCGGCCCGTGGGACCGGGGATGCCGGACTCGAACGGCGCGTAGACCTTGCGCACCGACTCCCAGTACGGCTCCAGGTCGCACACCGCCTGGAGGTCCAGGCCGGTGGCGCGCTCGGTGTAGTCGGTGGCCGCGACGATCGCCGACAGCGGCGGCTGCGACGTCGTGCCCGCCACCGAGGCGACCGCGCCGTCCACCGCGTCCACACCGGACTGGATCGCCGCCAGGTAGGTGGCCAGCTGACCGCCCGCCGTGTCGTGGGTGTGCAGGTGCACGGGCAGGTCGAACTCCTTGCGCAACGCCGTGACCAGGCGCGCGGCGGCCGGCGGGCGCAGCAGGCCCGCCATGTCCTTCACCGCGAGCACGTGCGCGCCCGCGCCGACGATCTGCTCGGCCAGCTTGAGGTAGTAGTCGAGCGTGTAGAGCCGCTCCTCGGGGTTCGACAGGTCCGAGGTGTAGCAGAGGGCGACCTCGGCGACCGCCGTGCCGGTCTCGCGGACCGCCTCGATGGCCGGGCGCATCTGCTCGACGTCGTTGAGGGCGTCGAAGATGCGGAAGATGTCGATGCCGGTCTTCGTGGCCTCCTCGACGAACGCGCTGGTCACCGCCTCGGGGTAGGGCGTGTAGCCCACCGTGTTGCGACCGCGCAGCAGCATCTGGAGGGTGATGTTGGGCACCGCCTCGCGCAGCGCCGCCAGCCGCTCCCACGGGTCCTCGGCGAGGAACCGCAGCGCCACGTCGTACGTCGCGCCGCCCCACGCCTCCAGCGACAGCATCCGCGGGGCCATCCGCGCCACGTGCGGCGCGATGGCCAGCAGGTCCTTGGTGCGCACGCGGGTGGCCAGCAGCGACTGGTGCGCGTCACGGAACGTGGTGTCGGTCACGCCGAGCGCCGTCGACTCCCGCATCCAGCGGGCGAAGCCCTCCGGGCCCAGCTCCACCAGCTTCTGCTTCGACCCGGCGGGCGGCTCCGCGGCCAGGTCGACCGCCGGCAGCTTCTCGCGCGGGTCCACGACGGACGGCCGCGGGCCGTTCGGCTTGTTCACCGTCACGTCGGCCAGGTAGGTCAGCAGGCGCGTGCCGCGGTCGGCCGGGACGCGCGCGGTGAGCAGCCGGGGGCGCTTCTCGATGAACGAGGTGGTGACGCGGCCCTCGTAGAAGTCCGGGTCGTCCAGCACCGCCTGGAGGAACGGGATGTTCGTGGACACGCCGCGGATGCGGAACTCGGCGACCGCGCGGCGGGCCCGCGCCACGGCGGCGGAGAACGTGCGACCGCGGCAGGTGAGCTTGACCAGCATCGAGTCGAAGTGCGCGCCGATGGCCGTGCCCGCGCCGGTCGTGCCGCCGTCCAGGCGGATGCCCGAGCCGCCCGGCGAGCGGTAGGCGCTGATCATGCCCGTGTCGGGGCGGAAGCCGTTGGCCGGGTCCTCGGTGGTGATGCGGCACTGGAGGGCCGCGCCGCGCAGCTGCACGGTCTCCTGGCTCAGGCCCAGGTCGTCCAGGTCCTCGCCGCTCGCGATCCGCATCTGCGACTGCACGAGGTCGACGTCGGTGACCTCCTCGGTCACCGTGTGCTCGACCTGGATGCGGGGGTTCATCTCGATGAAGACGTAGTTGCCGTGCGGGTCGAGCAGGAACTCGACCGTGCCCGCGTTGCGGTAGCCGATGTGCCGGGCGAACTTCACCGCGTCGTCGCAGATGCGGGCGCGCAGCTCCGGGTCCAGGTTCGGCGCGGGCGCGATCTCGATGACCTTCTGGTGGCGGCGCTGCACCGAGCAGTCGCGCTCGAACAGGTGCATCACGTTGCCCTCGCCGTCGGCGAGGATCTGCACCTCGATGTGCCGCGGCTCGACCACGGCCTGCTCCAGGAACACCGTCGGGTCGCCGAAGGCCGACTCGGCCTCGCGGGACGCCGCCTCCAGGGCCTCGCGCAGCGAGCCCTCGTCCTCCACGCGGCGCATGCCGCGACCGCCACCGCCCGCGACCGCCTTCACGAAGACGGGGAAGGTGATGTCCGCGGCGGCGGCCAGCAGCTCGTCGATGTCGCTGGAGGGCGCGCTGGACTTCAGCACGGGCAGGCCGGCCTCGCGGGCCGCGGCGATGGCGCGGGCCTTGTTGCCGGTCAGCTCCAGCACGTCGCCGGGCGGACCGATGAACGTGATGCCGGCCTCGGCGCACGCCTTGGCCAGCTCGGGGTTCTCGGACAGGAAGCCGTAGCCGGGGTAGACCGCGTCGGCGCCCGCCTTGCGGGCCGCCTTGATGATCTCCTCCACCGAGAGGTAGGCGCGGACCGGGTGCCCCGGCTCGCCGATCTCGTAGGACTCGTCTGCCTTCAGCCTGTGCAGGGAGTTGCGGTCCTCGTGGGGGAAGACCGCAACCGTGCCCGCGCCCAGCTCGTAGGCGGCGCGGAAGGCCCGAATCGCGATCTCGCCGCGGTTGGCGACAAGAACCTTGCGGAACATGCGGCGTTCCCTCCCGGTTGCTCGGCGGTGAATCAAGGCACGCTACCGTGCGCTTCCCGCCCCTCGGGAGTTCCATCTCACGTGACGGACGTCATCGTGATCGGTCACTCATCCGGTCAAGGGCGGTGCGACCTGGGACCATGCCCCGGGATTCTCCCCTGTGGCGCCGTCGTGCGCAGCTCCCCGTTCCGCCGAACACCCGTTCGACGCAGCGCGGTCGCGCTCCGTCCACCGCGTACCGACGATCACCGGGCCGTCACGGTGCGTTCGCCACATCGGGTGACTGCGCCCGCCGAAGTCTCGGTAGGGTTGAGGTCATGGCCGGGGCTGAAGGGACTGGGCAGCCTGCTGCCCGCACCCATTTCGACGTAGTTCTGCGCGGGTACAACCAACGCCAGGTGAACGAGCGCGTGACGCGTCTCGAGTTCGACCTGAAGAACTCCAACAGAGCGCGTGAGGCGGCGTCGACCCAGGTCGCGGAGCTGTCCAAGCTGCTCAGCTCCACCCGTGCCGAGCTGGACAAGGTCAAGGGCCAGGTGAGCAACCTCGCCAACAGCCCCGTCAACGCCTCCAACGTCACCGAGCGCGTGCGCGTGATGATGACGCTCGCCGAGGAGGAGATCGCCGACATCCGCAAGGCCGCGCTCGACCAGGCCAACGCGACGCGCGCCGAGGCCGAGCGCGCCGCCGCCGAGGGCCGGGTGGCGCACCAGCGGGCCATGACCGAGCTGGAGGAGCGCCGCCGCCAGCTGGAGGCCGCCCACCAGCAGCGGACGACCGAGCTGGAGCGGCAGTACGAGGAGCGGCGCGCCGAGCTGGAGAAGTCGCTGGAGGAGCTGCGGGTCAAGCTCAACCGGGAGCACGAGGCGCTGGTCGCCGAGACCACCGCGGAGCGCGAGCGGCTGACGGCCGACTTCGAGGGCAGGACCGCGGAGCTGGCGGCCAGGCGCACCGAGCTGGAGCAGAAGTACAAGGGCCACCACGACGACCTCGACAAGGAGTACGACGAGCTGCGCACCACGCTCCGCAAGGAGCACGAGGTGCACGTCGTGGAGGCGAAGGCGGAGGCCGCGAGGCTCCTCGACGCCGCCCGCGCCGAGGTCGCCGAGCTGGAGTCCGAGGCCCTGGCCAAGGCCGAGGAGGCGATCGCCGACGCCAACTCCCGCGCCGAGCGGACGATCACCGAGGCGGACGCCCACGCCGACCGCCGGGTGACCGCGGCCGACCTCAAGCTCGCCGAGCTGCACACCGTGCACCGGGCGGTGACCGAGCAGTTCGCCGCGGCGCAGGAGGCGATCACCCGGGCGATGGCCACCCTGTCGCCGCTGGACGTCGAGGCCCGGGCGGAGGAGGAGGCCGCCGCCGCGAAGGCCGAGCCGACCGACGACCGGCCTGCGCAGGCCGAGCCCGCCAAGGCCGAGCCCGCCAAGGCCCAGCCCGCCAAGGCCGAGCCCGCGAAGGCCCAGCCCACGAAGACCGAACCGGTGAAGCCCGAGCCGGCGGCGAAGGCCGAGGAGCCGGCGAAGGCCGGGGTGGACCCGTCCGAGCAGCCCACGACCCAGCTGCCGGTGCCCAAGAAGCGCAGGTAGGGGCTACTGGGGCAGCTGGTCGGCCGGCACGACCTCGGCCTGGTTCGGCACCGCGATGCCCACCGGGCCGCCCCAGTCGCGGAACCGGGTGGTCGACTGCTTGACGACCTTCCCGTCCAGCTGGAAGCGGTACTCGGCCTTGAGCGGCGCGCTGGTGGCGTCCACCCACACCGAGGCGGCGATCGCCACGCCGTAGTCGGCGAGCTGGGTGTGCTGGAGCTGGATGTCCGGGTCCTCGACGACCTTCGCCATCTTCATCGGGTCCACGACCAGGTCGTAGCGGGTCACCGGCACGTCGTCGAGCCGCTCGGTCGTCGTGCCGGTGATCAGCGCGGCGCTCGGCTGCACGTAGTCCAGCTCGGCGCCCACGGTGGCGCTCGGCCCGAAGCCGCGCAGCAGCGCCGCCAGCGAGCCGCTGTTCTCGGGCGTGTAGTGGCCCCACTTCTTGCCCTCGGGCATGGGCGCGCCCGCGACCTGCACGTACGTCCCGGAGGGCACCACCACGAGGGTCGTCCGGTTCGGCGGCTGACCGCCGGTCGAGACGTCCATCACCATCGACGCGCTGAGCCCGCCGGGCGAGTGCCTGACCGACCCGTCGACCACGGTGCGGACCTCGGTGGCCTCCCCGTCGGAGGCGAAGCCCTCGGTGTGGAACGCGGCCGTGGACAGCTCGGCGCGCCGCTGCTCGACGCGTTCGGCGAGGACCGCCAGGTCGCCGCGGGGCGGCGGGGCGCTCGACGGGGCCGGGTCACCACCCGGGCCGGGCGAGCAGGCGACCAGCGCCGACACCAACGCCGGCAGGACCAGGGCCGACGGGACCAGGGCGAGCGGGGAACGGCGCACGAGTCAGGGTAACCGGCCGCCGCTCACGCCTTCTCCAGGTACTCGGCGCGCTCCTCGTCCAGCAGCCCCGCCACCAGGCCGGCCAGCCCGGGGTGCGCGGCCAGGTCCGGGTCCGCCTCCACGACCTCCTGCGCCACGACCCGCGCGTCGGCGATCACGTCCTCGTCGCGCAGCAGCGACAGCATCTTCAACCCCGACCGCGTGCCCGACTGGGCCGCGCCCAGGACGTCGCCCTCGCGCCGCAGCTCCAGGTCCAGCTGCGCCAGCTCGAAGCCGTCCAGGGTGGACTCGACGGCCCGCAGCCGCTCCATGGTCGACGTGCCGCCGGGCATCTCGGTGACCAGCAGGCACAGCCCCGGCGCGCTGCCCCGGCCGACGCGCCCGCGCAGCTGGTGCAGCTGGCTCACGCCGAACCGGTCGGCGTCCATGATCACCATGACGGTGGCGTTGGGCACGTTCACGCCGACCTCGACCACCGTGGTGGCCACCAGCACCTGCACCTCGTTCGCCGCGAACGCCCGCATCACGGCGTCCTTGTCGTCCGGGGCCATCCGCCCGTGCAGGACGTCGATCGCCAGCCCGCGCAGCGGCCCGGCGGCCAGCCGGTTCGCGACGTCCACCACGGCCAGCGGCGGCCGGCGGTCCGAGCCGTCGCCCTTGCCGTCCTCCTTCGGCGGCTCCTCGCCGTCCTCGTTCTCCCCGTCGCCGATGCGCGGGCACACCACGTACACCTGGTGCCCCTTGCGCACCTCCTCGTGGATGCGCTGCCACGCCCGGTCCAGCCACTGCGGCTTCTCCGCGATCGGCACCACCGACGTGGAGATCGGCGAACGCCCGCGCGGCAGCTCGCGCAGCGCGGACACCTCCAGGTCGCCGTAGACGGTCATGGCCACGGTGCGCGGGATCGGCGTCGCCGTCATCACCAGCACGTGCGGCGCGGACCCGCCGGCCCGCCCGCTCAGCGCGGCGCGCTGCTCCACGCCGAACCGGTGCTGCTCGTCGACCACGACCAGCCCGAGGTCGTGGAACCCGACCTTGTCCTGGATCAGCGCGTGCGTGCCGACCACGACCCCGGCCTCGCCGGTCACGATCTCCAGCATCGCCTTCTTCCGCGCCGCCGCGCCCATCGAGCCGGTCAGCAGCGTGACGCGCGTCGCGTGCTCCGCTCCCCCCAGCTCACCGGCCTGCGCGAGGTCGCCCAGCTGCTCCCGCAGCGACCGGGCGTGCTGCGCGGCCAGCACCTCGGTGGGCGCCAGCATCGCGGCCTGCCGGCCCGCGTCGACGACCTGGAGCATCGCCCGCAGCGCCACCATCGTCTTGCCCGAGCCCACCTCGCCCTGGAGCAGCCGGTTCATCGGCACGTCCCGCGACAGGTCCGCCGCGATCTGCTCGCCGACCTCGCGCTGGCCGGCGGTCAGCTCGAACGGCAGGCGGGCGTCGAAGGCGTCGCGCACGAGGCCGTCGCGGGGCGGGCACGCGGGTGCCGGGCGGGCCGTCGAGGACTTGCGGCGCTGGGCCAGGGTGAGCTGGACGGCCATCGCCTCGTCCCACTTGAGGCGCTGCTGCGCCACGGTGATCGCGGCCCACCCGTCCGGGCGGTGGATGTCGCGCAGGGCCTTCTCCAGCGGCACGAGGTCGCGGGCCCGGCGCAGGTCCTCGGGCAGCGGGTCCTCGGCGACGCCGTCCCACAGGGCGAGGACCTGCTCCACGCAGTTGGAGACGTTCCACGACTGGATGCCCTGCGCCGCCGGGTAGACCGGGATGAACGCGCCCGCGAACTTGGCCGCGTCGCCGTCGAACCCGTCGAGCACCTGGTAGTCGGGGTGGGCGAGCTGGAGCTTGCCGTTGAACACGCCGACCTTGCCCGCGAACATCGCCTCGCGGCCGGGCAGCAGCTCGCGCTCGACCTTGCGCGAGCCGCGCCCGAAGAACACCAGGTGCAGGTCGCTGGAGCCGTCGGTGATGACGGCCTCCAGCAGTTCGCCGCTGCGCGACTTCATCCGCCGCTGCCGCGCGCTCTTGACCCGCGCCTGCACGGTGGCGTGCTCGCCCAGCTCCAGCCCGGCGATCTCGGTGAGCTTGCCGCGCTCGTCGTAGCGGCGCGGGTAGTGGCGCAGCAGGTCGCCGACCGTGCGCAGGCCCAGGCCGGACTCCAGGGCGTCGGCGCTCTTCTTGCCGAGCACCGCCACCAGCTTCTCGTCGAAGGTCGTCATCAGCGGCCCATCCAACTACTCGACACCGACAAACCCACTACTCGACACCGACGACGACGAGGGCGTCCGGCTGTCCGCCCTGGTAGGCGGCCAGCTCCACCTCCGGGTGGGTCACCCGCAGGTGATCTTCCAGCACCCGTTCCAGCCCGTCCGGGGCACCCCGCCCGAGCAGCACGGTGACCAGTTCGCCGCCGCTGGCGAGCATCCGGTCGACCAGGCGGCACGCGAGGTCGCCGACGTCCTCGCTGCCGGGCGCGACGAGCACGACCTCGCCGTCGACCATGCCGAGCAGGTCGCCCGGCTCGCACCGGCCCACCCACGTGATGGCCTCGCGGGCGGACACCGCGACCTCGCCGCGCCGGGTGGCCGCGGCGGCCTCGGCCATGGCGACCACGTCGTCGCCCGCGCGGCGCGTCGGCGAGTGCACGGCGAGCGCGGCCAGCGCCTGCACCGGGGAGAACGTCGGCACGACCACGACGTCCTGCCCGGCGGCGACGGCCTGCGCCACGGCCTCGTCGAGCGGTCCGCGCCACGCCGGGTCGCCGGGCAGCACGGTCACCTGCCGCGCCCGCGTGCCCGTGACGACGGCGAGCAGGTCGGCGGCGGTCACGTCCGCGTCGCCGGGCTCGAACACCACGGCGCCCTCGGAGCGGAACAGCTCGGCCGCGCCCGGTCCGTCGACGAGCACGACGATCGCCCGGTCGCGGGCGAAGCGGGACGCGGCGGCGACCTGGTCGGCGAACCGGGCGACGGTGACGCGGTGCGGGCGGCCGACCGCGATGCCCGCCTCGATCGCCGCGCCGATGTCGTTGCAGTGCACGTGCACGGTCCACAGGCCGGCCCCGTCGCCGACGACGGACGCGCAGTCGCCGACCGCCTCCAGCGCCGCCCGGAGCCGGGGTGCGTCGAGGTCGCCGTCGAGCAGGTACATGACCTCGTACTCGTAGTCGGCCGACCCGGCTTCGCGGGCGGTGGTGAGGGCGTCGCGCGGCACGCTCGCCGGGGCCGCGCCGGAGGTCTCCGGCGCGCGGCCGGTGACGACGCCCGCCAGGGTGTCCAGGAGCACGACGAGGCCCCGCCCGCCTGCGTCGACGACCCCGGCGCGGGCCAGCACGGCGAGCTGGCGGGGCGTGTCGGCGAGCGCGGCGGCCCCGGCGCCGGCGGCGGCGGTGACCACCTCGTCCAGGTCGTCGGAGCCGCAGTCGCGGGCCGCCTCGGCGGCGGCGTGCAGGACGGACAGCACGGTGCCGGGCACGGGCGCGGACACGGCGGCGGTGGCCAGCTCGTCGGCGCGCTGCAACGCCCGCCGCAGCGACGAGCCGCCGGCCGTGGACGCGCCCTGGGCGGCCTCCGCGAGGCCCCTGAGCACCTGGGACAGGATGACGCCGGAGTTGCCGCGGGCCCCGGCCAGCGCGCCGCGCGCCAGGGCGGCCAGGGCCGTGCCGACGCCGGCGTCCTCGTCGGCGGGGGTCCGGAGCAGGTTGTCCAGCGCCGAGCGCATGGTCTGGAGCAGGTTGGTGCCGGTGTCGCCGTCGGGCACCGGGAACACGTTGATGCGGTCGATGTCCTCCCGGTTGGCGTCCAGGGACCGCACACAGGCGTCCGCCCACTGGCGCACCGCGACCGCATCGAGAGCCCGCATGGCCGCCGAGGGTATTCGACCCGGTTTGGAGGCGGTGCGGCCGACCGGCTACCCTGTCCAGGTTGCCATGCCCGGCTGAGGCTTGTGCACGCTTGCGCGCCCGCCGGGGCGTGAGTACCCCCGAAGAACCTGAAGGAGTGGCTGACGTGGCTGCCGTGTGCGACGTCTGTGGCAAGGGGCCGGGCTTCGGCCATTCTGTCTCGCACTCCCACCGGAAGACGAACCGCCGGTGGAACCCGAACATCCAGACCGTGCGCGCGAAGGTGTCCTCTTCGCAGCGCCAGCGGCTCAACGTGTGCACCTCGTGCCTGAAGGCGGGCAAGGTGGTGCGCGGCTGACGCCGTGCCCTGAAGCGTGGCGAAAGGCCCCCGGGTGGTTCACCCGGGGGCCTTTCGCTGTCCGCGAGGCGCTCGGGCGCGGGTCCGGGGTGCCAGGTGGACGGACTCGCTGTGCCCTGGTGGCGAACCCGGGCGGCACGCGGAGGTCGGCGGTTCGGTCGACGGCGGTTCGGCGGTCGGCGGCGGATCAGTGGTGGGCAGCGGGTCGGTGGGCAGCGGCGGGTCAGTGGGCGGCGGCGGGTCGGTGGGCAGCGGCGGGTCGGTGGGCAGCGGCGGGTCAGTGGGCAGCGGCGGGTCAGTGGGCAGCGGCGGGTCAGTGGGCAGCGGCGGGTCAGTGGGCGGCGGCGGGTCGGTGGTCGACGGCCCAGACGTGCTCCGGGCGCGGGTCGGCGGTGGCGGGCGCGAAGACGGCCGTGGCCGGGCGGTCGCCGTCGTAGCCGACGCCGAGCACGAGGTCGCGGTCCGCGCCGCGGGCGAGGGTCCAGCCGCCGTCACCGCTGGGGCGCAGGGCCCAGCGCTGGTCGGGGGCGCCGTCGCAGGCGCGGAGGCCGACCCGCGCACCCGGCCGCGCGTCGGCGGCCGGCGCGGTCAAGCACCGGTCGGCTGCGGTGTTGCGGACGCGGACGCCCTCGGGGGTCTGGTCGACCTCCCACGAGTCGGCGTCCGACGCCCGGTCGGTGAGCACGACCGACTCGCCGTTGACGGCCAGCCTCGTGCCGGTCGACGGGTTCGCCAGCCGCGTGGTGTCCGGTTCGGCGCCCGCCCGACCGGGGACGGCGACGGCGGTGGGCGTCACCACGGGCACCGGGACGGGCCGGCCGGCTCGCCCCGCACCTGCCTGCACTGCACCTGCCTGCACCGGACCGGACTGCGCGGGACCGACCTGCACCGGCCCGGCCGCCAGGGCGGTGGCGGCGCAGGCCACCGCGCAGACCGCGACGAGCGCGCCGGCCGTCAGCGTGCGAGCGAGCGCCATCTCCGTCGTCCTTCCCATCGGTCCTGGGGACCTCCGGGTTGCCCGCTCGGCACGGCCTACCCGACCGATCACCCGACCGGGGGCACTTCTCCCACCTACGGGTGACGGACGGTGCTCACGGCAGCTTCCAGTCCACCGGCTCGGCCCCCTGCTGCTCCAGCAGCGCGTTGACCTTGCTGAACGGCTTGGAGCCGAAGAAGCCGCCGGACGCGGACAGCGGGCTCGGGTGCACCGACTCGACGCACGGGTACGGCGCGAGCATCGGCTTGAGCGCGCGGGCCTGGCTGCCCCACAGGACGGCCACGAGCGGGGTGTCGCGGGCCGCGAGCGCCTTGATGGCCTGCTCGGTGACCGGCTCCCAGCCCTTGTTGCGGTGGGAGTTCGACTTGCCCGGCTGCACCGTCAGCGCCCTGTTGAGCAGCAGCACGCCCTGCTCGGCCCACGGCGTCAGGTCGCCGTTGGACGGCTTGGGGTGGCCCAGGTCGGACGTGTACTCGGTGTAGATGTTGTTCAGGCTCTTGGGGATGGGCCGGGTCTCCGGCGACACCGAGAAGCTCAGGCCGACGGCGTGGCCCGGCGTCGGGTACGGGTCCTGGCCGACGATCAGCACGCGCACCGAGTGGAACGGCTGCTGGAAGGCCCGCAGCACGTTCTCCCCCGCGGGCAGGTACGTCCGCCCGGCGGCGACCTCCGCCCGCAGGAACTCGCCCATCCTGGCGACCTGATCGGCGACGGGCGCGAGTGCGGCGGCCCAGCCGGCTTCCACGATTTCCTCAAGGGGACGACCCACGGCGGGACCCTACCTCAGTCGAGCCGCCGCAGTTCCCCGCGGTAGCGCGAGATGTTGTCCACGTACCTGTCCACGGCGAACTGCCACGCGCCGTCGGGCACCACGTACCCCTCGCGGACCTTCGCGGGCACGCCGAGCGCCATGGACCGCGCGGGCACGCGCCCGTCGAACGAGACCACCGCGCCGGCCCCGACGATCGCGCCCTCCTCCACCACGGAACCGTTGAGCACCACCGAACCCGACGCGATGAGGCAGCGGTCGGCGATGGTGGCGCCCTCGATGTGCACGTTGTGCCCGATGACGCACTCGGCGCCGATGACGGCGGGGTGGAACTCGGTGCAGTGCACGACCGTGCCGTCCTGGACCGACGTGCGCTCGCCGACCTCGATGCGCCCGTAGTCGCCGCGCAGCACGGCCTGCGGCCACACGGAGGCGTGGGCGGCGATCCGGACGTCCCCGATCACGGTGGCGTCCGGGTGCACGTAGGCGTCCGGGTGGATCACCGGTTCGAGGTCACCCAGCGCGTAGATCGCCACAGCCGCTCCCCTTGGCCCTCAGAGTTCCTTCGCGTAGCACAAGCTGTCCGGATGATGCCGGTAGACGCCGAAGTTGTCGATGCGCGCGTACCCGCTCGCCTCGTACAGGCCGATCGCCTCGGGCTGGCGGGTGCCGGTCTCCAGCACCATGCGGGTGCGGCCGGCGGCGCGGGCGGCGTCCTCCAGCTCGGCCAGCACGAGCCGGGACAGGCCCCGCCCGCGCAGCGCGTCCACGACGTACATGCGCTTGATCTCGGCGTCGCCGGGGCGCAGGGAGTCCTCGGCCACGTCGTGCGCGCGCCACCCGCCGCACGCCACCGGCGCGCCGTCGAGGTAGCCGACGACGAAGTGCCCCAGGGGCGCGGAGAACTGCGCCGGGTCCACCGGGGTCACGTCCTCGTCGCCGTAGCGGACCACGAACACCTGCTGGAGCTCGGCGATCAGCTTGACCGAATCTGGATGGTCATACGGAAGCGTGCATAGTTCCACATTGTCGAGCTTACCTACCGCCAATGCTCCCAACCAGGGGGTTTCTCGTAGGCGCGACCGTCCACGGTGACCCCGCTGCCGTGCCGGACGGTGCCGATCGTCTGCCACCCGTCGGGCACGGCGGCCGGCTCGGGGAACGTCGCGGCGAGGGCGTGGTCCTCGCCGCCGGTGAGCGCCCAGTGCCGGGCGTCCGCGCCCAGCGCCGCGGCCACGTCGATCAGCCGCGGGTGCACCTCCAGCAGCTCGGTGCGGATGTCGATGCCGATGCCCGACTCGTCGGCGATGTGCCCGAGGTCGGCGAGCAGGCCGTCCGACACGTCGATCATCGCCGTCGCGCCCGCGGCGGCGGCCTGCGGACCGGCGGCGTAGGGCGGTTCCGGGGTGCGCTGCGCCCCGACGACCGCGACCGGCGAGCGGAACCCGCGCTGGAGCACGGCGAGGCCGCCCGCCGCCCAGCCGAGCCGCCCGCACACCGCGACCACGTCGCCGACCTGCGCGCCGGCCCGCGTCACGGGCTCCAGGCCGCCCATGTCGCCCATCGCCGTAACGGAGATCACCAGTGTCGCGGAGGACACCATGTCGCCGCCCACCACGCCGGCCCCCGCGACGACGGCCTCCTGCCACAGCCCGGCGGTGATTCCCTCCACCACCGAGGAGGGGGTGTCGGCGGGGCACGCGAGGCCGATCGTGAGGGCGGTCGGGACGGCTCCCATGGCGACCACGTCCGCCAGGTTCACGGCCGCCGCCTTGCGGCCGACCTGCTCGGGGGAGGACCAGTCGAGTCTGAAGTGGACGCCTTCGACGAGCACGTCGGTGGACACCACCACGCGGCCGTCGGGCGCCGCGACCACAGCCGCGTCGTCACCCGGCCCGAGCAGGGTGGTGGGCGGCTGCGTCCGACCTGCCGTCACCCGGCGGATGAGACCGAACTCACCCACGTCAGCGACCGTGTCCGCGTTCCGCGGCGGCTCCGGACGCAAGATTGCCTCCCGTTCTGAGCATTCGGAACCCCGACTGGGGTACGTTGCTGTGCACGTTCCTACCCCGACCTAACCTGTCGCGACGAAGGGGCACGCCGTGGTGCACGCATACATCCTCATCCAGACCGAGGTCGGGAAGGCAGCCGCCGTCGCGGCGGAGATCTCCGGCATCCCCGGGGTGGCCCAAGCGGAGGACGTCACCGGTCCGTACGACGTCATCGTCCGCGCCGAGGCCGACACCGTCGACCAGCTGGGACAGCTCGTGGTCGCCCGCATCCAGAACGTGGAGGGCATCACGCGAACGCTGACCTGCCCGGTGGTGCACCTGTAGGCCCGTGCTGTCATAACCGCGTGGCACAGGAACCGGAACCCGCCTCGCTGCTCCCCCGTCCGCTGCTCGCCGTGGCCCTGGGCCTGCCGGCGCTGCTCGCGGCGGGCGTGGCGGCCGTGGGCCTCTTCCTCGGCGCGGGCGGCAAGGACGACCCCGCCGACCCGTCGGTCGACCGCTCCGGTCCCGTGGCGCTGGTGCCCGTGCCCGCGCCGGGGGCCGGGTCGGGCGAGTGCGCGGCGCTGGTGAGCGCGCTGCCCATGCAGCTGCTGTCCAACGGCGCCACGCTGTCGCGGCGCGAGCTGGCGGCCCCGGCCCCGCCCGGCGCGGTGGCCTGGGGCGACGCGGCGCACGAGCCGATCGTGCTGCGGTGCGGCCTGGACCGACCGGCTGACCTCACGCCGACCTCCACCCTGCGGACGATCTCCGACGTCGACTGGCTGGTGCTGTCCGAGGGTGCCACGTCCACCTGGTACGCGGTGGACCGGCCGGTGTACGTGGCGCTGACCGTGCCGTCGGACGCGGGCACGGGGCCCTTGCAGGACATCTCGACGACGATCCGAGACGCCCTCGCCAAGGGCCCCGTGGACACGCAGGGGCGGCGTTAGCGCAGGCCGGTGCCGCGGGCGAGCGCGGTCTCCACCAGGGTGGTCAGCAGCGTCGGGTAGTCGAGGCCGGTCTTCGCCCACATCGCCGGGTACATCGAGATGGGCGTGAAGCCGGGCATCGTGTTGACCTCGTTGACGACCAGCTCGTCGTAGTCGGTGACGAAGAAGTCGACGCGGGCCAGGCCCTGGCAGTCGAGCGCGTGGAAGGCGGCCACGGCCATCGCGCGCAGGTCGCGGGAGACGTGGTCGTCGAGCTTGGCGGGGATGTCGAACTCGGCGACGTCGTCGAGGTACTTGGCGTCGAAGTCGTACCAGTCGACCTGGCCGCCGACGATGCGCAGCTCGGCGGGCAGCGACGCCTCGACGCGGCCGTCCGGGAACTCCAGGACGCCGCACTCGATCTCGCGACCGGACACGGCGGCCTCGATGATGACCTTCGGGTCGGTCTTGCGGGCCAGCGCGATCGCGCTGTCCAGGTGGGACCAGTCGACGACCTTGGAGATGCCGACGGACGAGCCCGCGCGGGCCGGCTTCACGAAGACCGGCAGGCCCAGCCGGTCGCGGTCGGCGTCGGACAGCGTCTCCTGGTCGCGGCGCAGCACGGCGAACTCGCCGACCGGCAGGCCCGCGCCCTGGAGCAGGCGCTTGGTGAACTCCTTGTCCATCGCGACCGCGCTGGCCAGGACGCCGGGGCCGACGTAGGGGATGTCGGCGAGCTCCAGCAGGCCCTGGACCGTGCCGTCCTCGCCCCACGCGCCGTGCAGGACGGGGAAGACCACGTCCACGTCGTCCAGCACCGCGTCGGGCGTGACCGGGACCAGCTCGCTGCCGGACACCGGCACCAGGGAGTCGACGCTGGGGAGCTGCCGTTCCCGCACCTCCAGCGCCTTGGTGTCGTCGGCGCCGATCACCCACGCCCCGCCCTCGGTGATGCCCACCGGCACCACCTCGAACCGCTCGCGGTCCAGGTGCGGGAGGACGCTGCCGGCGGACAGGCAGGAGACGGTGTGCTCGCTGCTGCGCCCGCCGAACACCACGGCGACCTTGGTCTTGCGCTGTGTCATGGCTCGGACCCTACCCGGATGGCGTAACCACCCATCGCGAACGCGGAACTCAAGGGTCGCGAGCGCTGGACTCGCGGGTCGCGAGCGCTGGACTCGCGGGTGAACGGCCACCGCACCGGCGAGTCCAACGCCCAGGACCCGAGAGTCCAACGCCCAGGACCCTTGAGTTCTTCATTCGCGAGTGGAGAACTCAGGGGGCCTGGGCGTTGGACTCTCGGGGGTGGGCGAGGATGCGGATCAGGGTGGGGACGGCGGCGGTGAGCTGGTCGCGCGAGCAGGCGCTGTAGCCGATCGCGGCGCCGTGCAGCCTGGGGCGGGCGGCGTGGTGGCGGCCCAGGCCGTCCAGGCGCAGGCCGTGGGCGAGGGCCTCGGCCAGGGCGTCGCGCTCGGCCTGCGCGGAGGGCAGGGGCACGACGACGTGCGCCCCCGCGTCGTCGCCGAGGACCGGCACGCCCGCGTCGGCGAACGCGGCGGACAGCAGGGCGCGGCGCTCGGACAGCTCGCGCCGCAGCTTGCGCAGGTGACGGCCCAGGTCGCCGTTGCGCGCCAGCTCCACCAGCACGCGCTGGCCCGCCGCGGACGGGCTGGTGCCGGTGCGGTCGCGGTGGGCCAGGACCTCGGCGGCGATGGGTTCGGGGGCCACCATCCAGCCCGCGCCGAGCGTCGGGGTGAGGATCTTGCTCGTCGTGCCCAGGTGCACGACGACGTCCGGCGCGAGCGCGGCCAGCAGCGGCAGGGGCGCGACGTCGTAGCGCAGCTCGCCGTCGTAGTCGTCCTCCACGACCAGCCACCCCTCGGCACGGGCCCGCTCCACGAGGGCGACCCGCCGCCCGGCCGACATGCGCCCGCCCATCGGGTACTGGTGCGCGGGCGAGCAGTACACGCCCCGCACGCCGGCCGGCACGGCGTCCACGAGGATGCCCTCCTCGTCCACGGGCGCCTGCACGACCCGCACGCCGGCCGACCGCAGCGCCCACACGGCCCGCTGGTAGCCGGGCTCCTCCACGGCCACCACGTCACCGGGCTCCAGCACGGCCGACGCCAGCTCGACCAGCGCGGCGGTGGTGCCGCCGGTCGCCAGCACGTGCTCCTCGCGCAGCCCGCCGCGCACGGCCAGCCCCCGGTGGCGCAGCAGGTGCTCGGCGACCACGGCCCGGTACTCGGGCAGCCCGGCGCGCGCGGGCCGGAACAGCGGCGGCACGTCCGCCGCCGCCCGCCACGCCCGCCGCCACGCCGCCCGGTCCAGCCCCTCGGCCCACGGCGCGCCG
>NZ_JBPKJK010000181.1:0-17120 GCF_051756985.1 Saccharothrix sabaoui | reverse complement strand
TGGACGTGACCGCCCTGCCGCGCACCGCCCTGCCCCGGCTGGGCACCACCGAGGTGCTGCGCGACACCGAGTTCGAGCGCGGCACGGACACGAGCCTCAAGCGCAACCTCGGGCTGCTCGTCGCGCGCGCCGTCGGCTGGGAGCGGGTGGCGTTCCTGGACGACGACATCAAGGTGCCCGTCCCCGGTGACCTCGACGCGGCGGCCGGGCTGCTGTCGGCCGGGTACGCGGCGGTCGGCCTCGCCGTCGGCGGGTTCCCGGACAACTCGGTCGTCTGCCACGCCCACCGCGCCACCGGCGGCGCGCAGGACACGTTCATCGGCGGGGGAGCGCTCGTCATCGGCCGCGAGTCGATGTCGTCGTTCTTCCCGACGATCTACAACGAGGACTGGTTCTTCCTCCTCGGCGACGACGGCCTGCGCCCCTCCGCGATCACCGGGCGCGTCGTGCAGAAGCCCTACGACCCGTTCGCGAACGAGGCCCGTGCCCAGGTCGAGGAGTTCGGCGACTGCCTGGCCGAGGGCGTGTTCGCGCTGCTCGACGACGACGGCGGCCTCGACGCGGCGACCGACGAGGGCTACTGGTGGGAGTTCCAGCTCGGCCGGCTCGACTTCATCGACGGAATCCTGGACCGCGTCAAGGTCCGCGACTACGAGTCCATGCGGATGGAGATAGCCCTCCGCGCCGCCCGCAAGCGCTGCGAGGCCATCCCGCCGATGCTGTTCGTGCGGTACCTGAAGGCCCTCGCCCAAGACCGCCGCACGTGGGCCGCGCACGTCGCCACCTGCCCGGTGGACGCGACCGACCTGAGGGGCGCCCTGCCCGCCCTGGGGCTGGCCCGGCACGGCACGTACGTCGCCCCCTGACCCGGCCCCGGACCCAGTCCCGGACCCAGTCGCCCGATGGCCCGGCCCTCGCCCCCGCTCGCTCTGCCTCACCGCCCCGTCCGGCCCCGCCTCGCCCGCCCCGTCCACTCACTACGCCTCATCGCACGGCACTGCACCGCCCTGCCCGCCTTGCCTCCCACGAACGGCGGGCACGCACGGCAGGGCAAAGCGGGCCAAGGCGCCGGCGAGGCGGGGCAGGTGCCTTGCCGGGGCTCTCATGTGGCGGAACGCTCAGGTCGTGCCGCCGCTCGGCGATTAGGCTCGCCTGCTGGGACCGCGACGCGCAGGAGGCAGTGGATGACGAGCACCGATGGTCGGCACAAGTGGCTGACCGTCGCCGAGGAGCTGGCCGCCGGGTTGCGGGTGGACGCCGCCGAGCGCGATCGGTCGGGCGCCGAACCCGTGGCCGAGGTCGAGGCGCTCAGGCGGTCCGGGGTGCTGGGGGTGCGTGAGTGGATTGTTCAACAATCCATCACGAGGATTGTGGGTGCGGCGGATGCCAACATCGGGCACCTGCTCGGGTACCACTATCTTCAGGTGTGGCGGAGTGGATTGTTCAACAATCCGGCGTTTGACGCTGGGGACAATCTTTTCTGGGCCGGGGTCAGCAACCCGTTGGACGCGGCGCTCCAGCTGGAGCCGGTCGAGGGCGGGTTCCGGGTGAGCGGGCGCAAGACGTTCGCCACCGGGGCCTCGGTGGCCGATCGGCTGGTGGTGAGCGCGACCCGGACCGACAGCGGTGAGAAGCTGACGTTCACGGTCGACGCCAAGGCCGACGGCATCACGTACGCGGGCGACTGGGACAACATCGGCCAACGCCTCACCGCCAGCGGCGGCGTCGCGTTCGACCGGGTGTTCGTGCCCGCGGACCGGGTGCTGGGCAACCAGGACGCGGCCACCCCGCGCCTGTCCCTGGCCGCGCTCGGCTTCCAGCTCGTCCTCGCCCAGCTGTACGTGGCCATGGCCGAGGGCGCCCTCGCCGAAGCCGCCCGCTACACCCGCACCACCACCCGCCCCTGGTTCCTCAGCGGTGTCGACAAGGCGACCGACGACCCGTACGTCCTCGCCGCCTACGGCGAGCTGGTCGCCGACACCCGCGCCGCCGGGCTCCTCGCCGACCACGCCTCCGCCCTGCTGCACGCGGCCTCCGAGCGCGGCACCGACCTCACCGCCGACGAACGCGCCGACACCGCCGTCGCGATCTCCGCGGCCAAGGTCGTGGCCACCCGCACCGCCAACACCACCACCAGCCGCGTGTTCGAGCTGTGCGGCGCCCGCGCCACCGCCGCCGGCTACGCCTTCGACCGCTTCTGGCGCAACGCCCGCACCCTCACCCTGCACGACCCGGTGGCGTACAAGGCCCGCGAGGTCGGCGCGCACTTCCTCACCGGCGAGCAGCCGCCGTTCACCGGGTACAGCTGATGGAACCGCTCCTGGCGCGCAGCGTGCGCCTCGACGACGACGGCGTGCACGTCCTCGACCGGCGCAACTTCCCGTTCGAGCGCACCTGGGTCCGCTGCACGACGGTCGCCGAGGTCGCGAAGGCCATCGAGGACATGGTCACCCAGTCCTCCGGCCCGTACTTCGCCGCCCTGTGGGGCATGGTGCTCGCCGCCCGCGAGGCCCGCGGCCTGCCGCGCGACGAGGCCCGCGAGCAGCTGGCCAGGGCCGGGCGGCTCCTCGTCGAGACCCGCCGGACCAACAACCACCTGCGCAAGGCCGTCGCCGCCGTCCTGGCGGGCGTGGACGCGCACGACGACCTCGAAGCCGGGGCGCTCGCGGGCGCGCGGGCCGGCGACGAGCGCTACCGGTCGCGCAGCCGCGCCCTGGGCCGGCACACCGCCGCCCTGCTGCCCGACGAGGGCGCGGTGCTCACCCACTGCTGGGCCGACCTGTACCTGACCGAGACCGTCACCGCCGCCCGGGCGCTCGGCAAGCGCCTGCGGTTCGTCTGCACGGAGACCCGCCCGTACCTCCAGGGCGCCCGCCTCACCGCGGAGACCCTGGGCGAGATGGGCGTCGACACCACCCTGATCACCGACGGCATGGGCGCTGCCGTGATGTCCACCGGCGACGTCGACGTCCTGCTCACCGCCGCCGACCGGGTCACCATGGACGGGCACGTGGTGAACAAGGTCGGCACGCTCGGCCTCGCCGTCGCCGCGCACGCGTTCGACGTGCCGTTCCTCGCCATGGTGCAGGCCCCGGACCGGCTCGCCCCCACCAGGGACGACGTGCCGATCGAGCACCGCCCCGGCGACGACGTGCTGCACACCCTGGGCCGCCGCACGGCCACCGACAAGGCGCGCGGGCTCTACCCGGCGTTCGACGTCACCCCGCCGCGGTTCGTGACGAGCGTGGTGACCGACCGCGGTGCGTACCCTCCCGGTCGGCTGGCCGATTACTACAGCGAGGACGTTCATGACTGAGTGGGTTGTGCTGGACATCGAGGGCACGCTCAGTGCCACCGACCAGGTCCTGGTGACCCTGTACGACTACGCGCGGCCCCGGCTCGGCCCGTGGATCGACGAGCACGGCGACGACCCGGTCGTGCGCGAGGCCGTGGCGCAGGTCCGCGAGCTGTCCGGGGTGGACGGCGGCACGGACGAGCTGGTCGCCGTCCTGCACGGCTGGATGGACGCCGACCGGAAGGTCACGCCGCTCAAGACGCTGCAGGGCTTGATCTGGCAGCGCGGCTACGCCGAGGGCGACCTCGTCGCCGAGTTCTTCCCGGACGTCGTGCCCGCCCTGCGGAAGTGGCACGGGGACGGCGTGAAGCTCGCCGTGTTCTCGTCCGGCTCGGTCGCCGGGCAGGTCGCGTTCTTCCGCCACACCACCGACGGCGACCTCACCGCGCTGTTCGAGCACCACTTCGACACGGTCAACGCCGGGCCGAAGCGCGAGGCGTCCTCCTACCTGAAGATCGCGTCCGTGCTCGGCGCGGAGGACCCCGGCACGATCACCTTCTACTCCGACGTGCCCGCCGAGCTGCACGCCGCCGCCGAGGCCGGGTGGCGGACCGTCGGCGTGGCGCGCGAGGGCGAGCCGCACGCCGGTTCCGACTTCGGTCCACACCGGACCGCGGCCGCGCTGTGACGGCGCACGGGGTCCACGGGTCCGTCGTCCGGGCGGCCGGGGAGGCGCTGGCCGCCGAGTGCGCCCGCTTCACCGCGATGGGGTGGATGCGCGGCACGTCCGGCAACCTGTCGGTGGTCGTGGGCCGCGACCCGCTGACCCTCGCGGTGACCGTCAGCGGCAAGGACAAGGGCGAGCTGACCGCCGACGACGTGGTGCTCGTCGACGCGGACGGCCGTACCGGGGACCCGGTGCGGGTGCCGTCCGCCGAGGCCGGCCTGCACGGCCGGATCGCGGCCGTCTCCGGCGCGGGCGCGGTCGTCCACGTGCACGCGCTGGCCCCCGTCGTGGCCGCCGAGCGGTGGCCCGGCGGCGTCGAGCTGCGCGACCTGGAGATGCTCAAGGGCTTCGGCCGGCGCGCGCACGACGACCTGGTCACCATCCCGGTGGTGCCGAACAGCCAGGACATGGAGGTCCTCGGCGACGCGTTCGAGGCCGGGTTCCGCGCCGACGTGCCCGCCTTGCTCGTGGCGCGGCACGGGGTGTACGTGTGGGGCGACGACCTGCGCCAGGCGCGGCACCGGCTGGAGTGCCTGGAGTGGCTGCTGCGCTTCGAGGTCGAGACAGGAGGCGTGCGATGACGTTGCTGACCGTGTGGCCGGACACCGATCCCGAGAACCCGGTGGTCCGCACCTCCGACCCGGTGGAGATCGCCGACCACCTCAAGCAGATCGGCGTCCGCTACGAGCGGTGGCCGGTCGTGCCCGGCGTCACCCGGGAGAACGCCCTGGAGGTGTACGCCGACCAGGTCGCCCGTGTCACCGAGAGTGAGGGTTACGTCCTGGTCGACGCCATGGAGATGGCCCCCTCGGACGACCCGGCGTGGCTGGAGGAGGCCGGGCGGGCCCGGCTGAAGTTCCTCGCCGAGCACACCCACGACGACGACGAGGACCGGTTCTTCGCGCGCGGCGCCGGCGTGTTCTACCTGCACGTCGACGGCCGGGTGCACGGCGTGCTGTGCGAGGAGGGCGACCTGCTCAGCGTCCCGGAGAACACCACCCACTGGTTCGACATGGGCACCCGGCCCGACTACGTGTCGATCCGGTTCTTCCACGACGACGACGGCTGGGTCGGCAACTTCACCGGCAGCGACATCGCGACGTCCTTCCCGACGTTCGACGCGCTCATGGCGGGTCACCGAGCGAGCTGAGCTCGGCGGTCGCGTTGGCCCTGGCGCGCGCCTCCCACCGGTCGCGCGCCCGCGCCGTCGCGTAGAGCGGGTCGCGGTCCAGCAGCGACCGCAGCACCCGGGCCCGCCCCGCGCGCCAGCCCGCGTCGTCCACGTGCGCGTACTCGGCCCGGACCGCCGCCCGGTAGCGCTCGTAGTCGTCCGGTGCCGAGCCGAGGACCGCCAGGTCGGCGTCCAGGAGCAGGCGGGTCAGGTCGTCGTCCGAGGCGTGGTCGGTGGTGGCGAGCACGATGCCCGCCACCCGGTCCGCCTCGGGCAGCCCCGCGAGGCGCCCGCGCGCCCACTCCGCGCTGCGCCGCTCGTCCCGGCCGGGCACGCCGTCGTAGACCACGTCGTGCGCCAGGGCGGCGAGGGTGAGCACGGCCCGTTCCCGGTCGGTGCGGTCGCGGGCCAGGTCCAGCACGTCGCGGACGACGGCCAGCACGTGCGCCGCGCCGTGGTAGGAGCGGTGCGGCTCGGCGTACCGCCCGTCCAGGTCCACATCCAGGTCAGGGGTCGCGGGCCGGTCCGCGCCGCCCAGCACCCGCACGGCGTCCCGCCACAGCGTCGCCAGCTCACCCACCAGGCACCCCCGAGGTGACGGCCGCGCCGCCCCCCGGCGCGGCTCCCGCGCGGATCGTGCCACCCGACCGGGACCGGTGGAGGTCCAGCGCCCGCGACCAGCAGACCGCGAACAGCCGCCGCAGGTCCGTCCAGAACCCCAGGTCGTCGGCCGGGTAGGGGATCGTCCCGGCGAACGAGGTGCTCAGGTCCGCGCACGCCACGTCCCACCCGACCGGTCCGCGCCAGGTGTCCTCGAAGTCGTTCCACACCGGCCCGGACGCGGTGACCAGCACGTTGCGCGGGTGCGCGTCGCCGTGCAGGGCCTGCGCCGGCGTCGACGGCCACCGCGCGACCAGCCCCGCCAGCTCCTCGACCAGCCCGGCGGGCCGGCCCAGCACGTCCAGCACGCGGCCCAGGTCCGCCGCCGGCCACCGCTCGGGCAGCGGGCCGGGGTAGTACCGCAGCTCGCCGTGCAGCTCCGCCAGGGCCGTCGCGAACGACGCCGGGTCGAGCAGCGCGCCCGGCTCGTGCGGCACGTGCCGGGCGAACGCGACCACCAGCCCGTCGTGCCGCACCACGCCGGGCTCGACGGGCTCGACCACCGGCACGCCGCGTTCGGCGAGGAAGCGGCTCACCGCGTCTGCCCGCCGGAAGTGCCCGAACACGTCCGGGCGAACGGTCGCCGTCGCCGCCGCGACCCGGGCGACCACCGGGGCCGGCCGCAGGTGCACGAGCAGGTTGCTGCCGCGCCGCAGCACGACCGGGTCGTCGCACGGCAGCCCCAGCCGCCCGGCCAGGACCCGGAGCCGCGCCAGTGCCGAGTCGGTGCCCATGAGCGATGTTCGCACGCCCGCCACCTGCGGTGCAGCGGATTCGTGGCACCGGGTACCGCTGCCGTTACCGACCGCAGGTAACGAATCGATCGCGCATCGAAGCGCGCGGGCGGTGGCGAGCGATTCCACTGTTGGGAGCAGTTCCCGGCGCCGATCAGCTCGCCTAGTCGTGCGGAGCGTGTGCGATGCACCTGACAACCCGCGTCCTCAGCGGAGCGGCACTCCTGCTCGCCCTCGGACTGGCCGGCGGCCCCGCCGCGCTGGCCGACCCCGAGGGCGGCGCGCCGGTGTCCGCCGGTCAGACCGAGGACCAGACCCCCACCTCCGAACCCGGGTCCGAACTCGACCCGCCGACGTCCGAACCCGGGTCGGGGCCACCGGTGCCCGACCTGCCGACGTCCGAGCCGGGCGGAGACCTGCTGGAGCAGTCCCCGGCGGGCTCGGGCACGATCGAGCCGGGCGGCACCCTCGCGCCGCCCCCACCGCCGACCGTCGTGTCCGGTGACAGACCCGTGACCAGCCCGAACGCGTCGGCCGGCGGCACGTCGCCCAGCCTGCGCGCCGCCGCGCGGCCGACCACCCCGACGCCGGCCCTGACGACCACGCCGAAGGCCGCGGCCCCGGTCGCCGGCGCCCCGCCGGCCGGTCCGCGCGCCGGGGTCCGCGGGTCCGCGCCCCTCGCCCGCACCGGGGCCGACGCGGTCCCGCCGCTGCTGGCGTCCCTGGTCCTGATCGGCGCGGGAACGGCCCTGGTGGTCGCCGCCCGCCCCCGTCGCCGGTCCTGACCCGCCCGTCCCGGTCCCGACCCGCCGGGGTACCCGGAACCGGGTCCGCCACACCGGCGGGCCCGGTCCCGGCGCACCGCCCCGGCCTGCCCGCGCTTGTGACCTGCGCTACCTGACGTGATCCAGCAGCCGGCCCAACCAAGCCCCCTCCGACCACGCCGTCTACGATCCGGGGAGCCGGTGGCGCTGCCCGCCGGCCAAGCCAGTACCAGACAGTGCAGGAGGCACCGTGACGGCCGTAGCCCCGCAGCCGATCGCTACGCGGCCCTTCGGGACTCGCAAGGCGGTCAAGGGTTCGTTCCTGCTGCGGATGTTCCGCACCACGGACCACAAGCAGATCGGGATCATGTACCTGGTCACCTCGTTCGCCTTCTTCATGGTGGGCGGCGCGATGGCCATGCTGATGAGGACCGAGCTGGCGCGCCCGGGTATGCAGTTCCTGTCCAGCGAGCAGTACAACCAGCTGTTCACCATGCACGGCACGGTGATGCTGCTGCTCTACGCGACCCCGATCGTGTTCGGCTTCGCCAACTTCATCCTGCCGCTCCAGATCGGCTCGCCCGACGTGGCGTTCCCGCGGCTCAACGCGTTCTCGTACTGGCTGTACCTGTTCGGCGGCCTGATCGTCATGGCGGGCTTCATCACGCCGGGCGGCGCGGCCGACTTCGGCTGGTTCGCCTACACGCCGCTGTCGAACGCCATCCACTCGCCCGGCGCCGGCGCCGACCTGTGGATCTCCGGCCTGGTCGTCGGTGGTCTCGGCACCATCCTCGGCGCGGTCAACATGATCACCACCGTGGTCTGCCTCCGGGCGCCCGGCATGACCATGTTCCGGATGCCGATCTTCACCTGGAACATCCTGGTGACCTCGGTGCTCGTGCTGCTGGCGTTCCCGATCCTGACCGCCGCGCTGCTGGGCCTGCTGGCCGACCGGCACCTGGGCGCCCACGTGTTCGACCCCGCCAACGGCGGCGTGATCCTGTGGCAGCACCTGTTCTGGTTCTTCGGCCACCCCGAGGTCTACATCGTCGCGCTGCCGTTCTTCGGCATCGTGTCGGAGATCTTCCCGGTGTTCAGCCGCAAGCCGATCTTCGGCTACAACGGCCTGGTCTACGCGACGCTCGGCATCGCGGCCCTCTCGGTCGCCGTGTGGGCGCACCACATGTACGCCACCGGCGCCGTGCTGCTGCCGTTCTTCGCGTTCATGACGTTCCTCATCGCCGTGCCGACCGGCATCAAGTTCTTCAACTGGATCGGCACGATGTGGAAGGGGCAGCTGACGTTCGAGACGCCCATGCTGTTCAGCATCGGCTTCATCGTCACGTTCCTCTTCGGCGGCCTGTCCGGCATCCTGCTGGCCGCCCCGGCCATCGACTTCCACGTGTCGGACACGTACTTCGTGGTCGCGCACTTCCACTACGTGCTCTACGGCACGATCGTGTTCGCCACGTTCGCGGGCATCTACTTCTGGTTCCCGAAGATCACCGGCCGGATGATGGACGAGCCCCTGGGCAAGCTCCACTTCTGGCTGACGTTCCTCGGCTTCCACGCCACGTTCCTGGTGCAGCACTGGCTGGGCAACGAGGGCATGCCGCGCCGGTACGCGGACTACCTGGCGTCCGACGGCTTCACCGCGCTGAACATGATCTCCACGGTCGGCGCGTACGTGCTGGGCGCCTCGACGCTGCCGTTCATCTGGAACGTGTTCAAGTCCTACCGGTACGGCGAGACCGTGCACGTGGACGACCCGTGGGGCTTCGGCAACTCGCTGGAGTGGGCGACCTCCTGCCCGCCGCCGCGGCACAACTTCACCGAGCTGCCCCGCATCCGCTCGGCCCGCCCGGCGTTCGAGCTGCACTACCCGCACATGATCGAGCGCATCCACGACGAGGCGCACGTGACGTTCACGGGCAAGGCGATCCCGCACGAGAAGGCCCCGAAGGCGCCGTCGGAGAAGGCCGCGCAGGCCGTCCAGTCGGGTACCGCCTCCGAGGGCACCGAGGGCGACCACAAGTAACCTGGGCGCAGGTTCAACGGCGAGCCCCGGCGACCGCACGCGGTCACCGGGGCTCGCCGCTGTCCGCACCCCGACGCTGTCCGGCAGAGGAGCCATCTCGTGACCAAGCCCAGCGCCACGCCCGTCCTGATCACCGTCACCGGACCGGACAAGCCGGGGGTGTCCTCGGTGCTGTTCGCGGTGCTGACCAGGCACGGCGTGGAGATCCTCGACGTCGAGCAGGTCGTCATCCGGGGTCGGCTCGTGCTCGGCGTGCTGGTCGGCGCGGACCGCGACCCGGAGGGCCTCCAGGAGGCCGTCGAGCAGGCCATGGCGACGGTGTCCATGCAGGTCGAGGTGGAGGTCGACGCCGACTCGAAGCGCACCGCGCGGCTGGAGTCCAGCCACGTGATCATCGTGATCGGGCGCCCGGTGACGGCCCGCGCGTTCACCGAGGTGGCGCGGCGGCTCGCGGCGCTCGGCGTGAACATCGACGCCATCCGCGGCGTCGCCGACTACCCGGTGACCGGCCTGGAGCTGCGGGTGTCGGTGGCGCAGGACACCGAGGAGAGCGACGCGGCGCTGCGCGCGGCGCTGGCCGAGGTGGCGGTGCGCGGCGGGCTGGACGTCGCCGTGGAGCGGGCCGGCCTGACCCGGCGGGCGAAGCGGCTGGTCGTGTTCGACGTCGACTCCACGCTCATCCAGGGCGAGGTGATCGAGATGCTCGCCGCGCACGTCGGGGTGGAGCCGCAGGTCAAGGAGATCACCGAGGCCGCGATGCGCGGCGAGCTGGACTTCACCGAGTCGCTGCGGCGGCGGGTGGCGCTGCTGGAGGGCCTCGACGAGTCGGTGCTGGACGAGGTGGCGGCGTCGCTGGAGCTGACCGCGGGCGCGCGCACCACCGTGCGGACGCTCAAGCGGCTCGGGTTCCGGTGCGGCGTGGTGTCCGGCGGGTTCACCCGGGTCATCCGGAGCCTGGTGGACGAGCTGGGCCTGGACTTCTGCGCGGCCAACGAGCTGGAGGTCGTCGACGGCAAGCTCACCGGGCGGGTCGTGGGCGAGGTCGTGGACCGGGCGGGCAAGGCGGTGGCGCTGCGGCGGTTCGCCGACCGCGAGGGCATCCCGCTGGCGCAGACCGTGGCCGTCGGCGACGGCGCGAACGACATCGACATGCTCGGCGCGGCCGGCCTGGGCGTGGCGTTCAACGCCAAGCCCGCGCTGCGCGAGGTGGCCGACACGGCGCTGTCCCACCCGTTCCTGGACGCGGTGCTGTTCGTCCTCGGCGTGACCAGGTCCGAGGTGGAGGCCGCGGACGCGGCGGACGGGTTGGAGCTGAACCGGCTGTGAACGACCTCCTGCGGATGCTCGTCGACCGGCATTACGCCACCGACGAGGAGGACCCGGCCGCGGTGCGGGCCATGCCGGTCGTGCTGCGGATCGAGCGGGCCGACCCGCCGGCGCGGACCGAGGTGCTGGAGGCCGCCGCCGCGGCGGCCGTCGCGGTGTGCCTGGACGAGCGCGCCGAGCCGGGCGGCGAGTGGCACGACGAGCTGGTGGCGTGGGTGCGCGGGCGCATCCGGAAAGTGTCGCGGCGGGCCCGCGGGGCGCACTGGGAGGCCGTGCAGGCGCTGCCGGGGGTGACGGTCGCGGTGGGCGGCGCGCAGGTGCGGGCGTTCGTGCCGGGGAAGGTCTCCGAGCTGCCCAAGGAGCTGAGCCGGTTGCAGATCTCCGGCAGCGAGCTGCCCGCCGACGAGCCGGGGCCGGTGCCGCCGGGCGCGCACGAGCTGTGGCTCAACCCGCGCGTGGCGATGACGGCGGGGAAGGCGGCGGCGCAGGTCGGGCACGCGTCGATGCTGCTCGCGCCGCACCTGTCGCCGGTCGAGCTGAAGGAGTGGGCCGAGCTGGGGTACCGGTGCGCGGTGCGCACGCCGTCCGCCGCCGAGTGGGACGCCCTGGTGGCCCGCCCGGACGTGGTGCTCGTGCGTGACGCGGGGTACACCGAGGTCGCTCCGGGCACCGCGACCGTGGCGGTCAACCGCTCGTAGGGGTTTGGTTCGTCCGGTTTGTGGCAACCATCCGTGACGTGGGCCTGCTGGATGTTCTGGACGAGAAGCTCGGCGACGGGCTGGAGAGCCTGCTGTGCGCGCACCACTCGCGGCGGCTGCGCAAGCTGGGCTGGGACATGACCTCCGGTGACGGCTGGTGGTCCCCCCACCGGCCGGTGCGCACGGGCAACCGGGTCGAGGTGCTGGTCGACGGGCACGAGGTGCTCCCGGCCATCGCCGAGGCGATCACGTCGGCGAAGCGGTTCGTGCACATCGCCGGCTGGTGCACCAGCCCCGACTTCCGGCTCACCCGCGAGGAGGGCTCGCCGTCGCTGCGCGACCTGCTCGCGTCGGTGGCGACGCGCGTGCCCGTGCGGCTGCTGCTGTGGGCGGGTCCGCCGGTGCCGATGTTCGAGCCGACCCGCAAGCGCGTCCTCGCCCACCAGGCCGAGTTCACCCGGGACAGCGCCGTGTCGTGCGTGATCGACGCGCGGGAGCGCACGCTGCACTGCCACCACGAGAAGATCGTCGTGGTGGACGACGAGGTGGCGTTCGTCGGCGGCATGGACCTCACCGCGATCGAGGGCGACCGCCACGACACGCCCCGGCACCCCGCCCGCGAACCCCTCGGCTGGCACGACCTGGGCACCCGGCTGCGCGGGCCGGTCGTCGCCGACGTGGCCGACCACTTCCGCGCCCGGTGGCAGGAGATCGCGGGGGAGGAGCTGCCCGAGCCGTCCGTGCCGGCACCGGCGGGCACGTCGTCCGCGCAGCTCGTGCGCACCATCCCGGAGCGCACCTACGACTTCGCGCCCAAGGGAGAGTTCAGCCTGCTGGACTCCTACCTGCGGGCGCTGCGGTCCGCCGAGCGGCTCGTGTACCTGGAGAACCAGTTCCTCTGGTCGCCCGAGGTCACCGAGATCCTGATCGACAAGCTGGCGGACCCGCCGCACCCGGACTTCCGGGTCGTCCTCGTGCTGCCGCGCAAGCCCAGCAACGGCGCGGACACCACGAAGGGCCAGCTCGGGCGGCTGATCGACGCCGACGACGGCGGTCGCCGGCTGGTCGCGGGCACCCTCACCTCGCACGACGGCGAGACGTCCTCGTCGGTGTACGTGCACGCCAAGCTCGCCGTCGTGGACGACCGCTGGCTCAGCCTGGGTTCGGCCAACCTCAACGAGCACTCGCTGTTCAACGACACCGAGGTCAACGTCGTGACCGACGACGCCGACGTGGCCCGCGACACCCGCCTGCGCCTGTGGTCCGAGCACCTCCAGCGCCCCGTGGCGGACGTGTCGGGCCCGGCGCACGAGGTCGTGGACACCCTGTGGCGCGAGGTCCTGGAGTCCGACGGCGAGCACCGGGTCACCGCCCTGCCGGGCGTGTCGCGCCGGGCGGGCCGCCTCCAGGGACCGCTGCGCGGCCTCCTCGTCGACGGCTGACCGCTCACCCCGACCGGGCCGCGCCCAGGTGGTCGAGCAGCGCGGCCAGGCCCGGGTGCGGGTCGTCGCGGCGGTGGACCAGGGAGTGCGGGTACACCGGCGTCGGGTCGCGCACGGCCACGCGCCGGAGGTCGTGCTCGGCGGGCCAGGACAGGCGGGTGCGCTCGCCCGCGAACGTCGCCAGGTCCGGGGAGGCCGCGACCTCGTCCAGCAGTGGGCCGACGCCGAAGTTCGGGCCGGTCGCGTCCAGGGTGAGCCCGGCGCCGGCGGCGAGGGCGCGGTAGTAGGCGGCCCACTCGCTGCCGTCGGCCAGGGCGGGCAGCCGGATGCGGTGGCCCGCGAGGTCGGCGAGCGCGACCGCGCCCGCGTCGGCGAGCGGGTGGCGCGGGCCGGTGAGCAGCTGGAGCGGTTCGTCCAGGGCCCGGACGGCGACCAGGTCGCCGGGCGGCGGGTTGTCCGGGAGCAGGGTGTCGGGGAGCAGGGTGTCCGGGAGCAGGGCGCGGAACGCCGCGTCGACCGCGCCGGAGCGCAGGCCGGACAGCGCCGCGCGGGCGTCGCGGAAGTGGGTCACGACCTCCAGCTCCACGTCGGGGCGCGCGTGGTGGAAGTCGCGCAGCAGGGCGGCCGGCGCGAGGTGCCTGCCGACCACGTCCACGCGCAGCGGTCGCCGGTCGGGCCGCACGGAGGCCACCGCCAGGTCCGCGGCGCGCAGCAGCTCGCGGGCGCGGGGCAGGAACGCGAGCCCGGCCGCGGTGGGCACGACCCCGCGCGGGGTGCGGGTGAACAGCCGCACGCCGAGGCGGCCCTCCAGCGCGGCCACCCGCTTGGACACCGCCTGCTGCGTCACGGACAGGTCGTCGGCGGCGTCCTGGAAGCGGCCCGCGTCCGCCGCGGCGACGAACGTGCGCACGGCGTCCAGGTCCACGCCGGTGGACCCTAGCGGCACAACGCGCCGTTGTGGCCGTCCGCACGACCGGTTGTTTGCGCCGCCCCGCCGCGGACCGCTGTGCTGCCACCCGGCGACGAGGGGGCGGGTCGGTGGGGCGGGACTTCCGGTGGTTGTGGGCGGCGCACGCGGTCAGCGCGTTCGGCACCCGGTTCGCGTTCGACGCGTTCGCCCTGATCGCGGTCGTCGTGCTGCACGCCGGCACGGCGGGGGTCTCGGCCCTGGCCGCGGCGGGCCTGGCGGTGGGCGCGGTCGCGGCGACGTCGCTCGGCCCGTGGGTCGAGGTCCGCGGCAAGCGGTCGGTGATGCTCGGCGCGGACCTGGTCCGGTGCGCGGCGCTGGCGAGCGTGCCCGCGGCGTTCGCGCTCGACCTGCTCGGCTTCCCCCACCTGCTGGTCGTGTCGGTCGTCGTCGCGGCGGCCGACACGACGTTCCAGGCGGCGGCGGGCGCGTACCTGAAGGCGCTCGTGCCGCCGGCCGACCTGCTGGCGGCGACCTCGCGGCTGGAGGCGACCGCGTGGACCGCCACCGCGCTCGGACCGCCGCTCGGCGGGGTCGCCGTCGGGGTGCTCGGCCCGGTGGCGACGGTGACGGCCGACGCGGTCAGCTACCTGCTGTCCGCGCTGGGCGTGCGGGCGGTCCGCGCTGACGGGCCCCGTCCCGCGAGCGCCGACGGGCCCCGTCCCACGAGCGCCGACGGGCCCCGTCCCGCGAGCGCCGGCGCGCGGCGGTCGCGCGGCCTGACCGCCGGGTGGCGGCACGTGCTGGCCGACCCGGTCCTGCGCCCGCTGTTCGCCAACGCGGTGCTGGTCAACGCCCTGATCATGACCACCGCGCCGCTGCTGGCCGTGCTCATGCTCGGCGACCTGGGGTTCGCGCCCTGGCAGTACGGCCTGGCGTTCGCCCTGCCGTGCGCGGGCGGCCTGCTCGGCGCGCGGCTGGCCGGCCCGCTGGTGGCGCGGTTCGGGTCGGGGCGGGTGCTGGTCGCCGCCGGGGCGCTGCGCGCCTGCTGGGTGCCCGGCCTGGCGTTCGTCCACCCCGGCACGACCGGGCTGCTGCTCGTCATCGCCGTCGAGTTCGGCCTGATCACCAGCATCGGCGTGTTCAACCCGGTGTTCGCCGCCCGGCGGCTGGAGCGGGTGCCGACCGACCGGGTGGCCCGCGTGCTGACCGCGTGGTCGGTCGGCGGCAAGGCCACCACCGCGCTGCTGACCGCCCTGGGGGGCGTGCTGGCCGCCGTGACCGGTCCGCGGGTCGCGATCGGGGTGGCCGGCGTGCTGCTGCTGGCCACCCCGGTGCTGCTGGTCCGCGCCGCCGGGGCGCTCACGGGTTCGCGGCGTCCAGGCGCTTGAGCGCGGCCTTCACGACCTCCGGGTCGTAGGTGGTCCAGAACGGCGGCAGCGAGGCGCGCAGGAAGCCGCTGTAGCGGGCGGTGGCCAGGCGCGGGTCCAGGACGGCGACCACGCCCTTGTCGCTCATCGAGCGCAGCAGGCGCCCGGCGCCCTGGGCCAGCAGCAGGGCGGCGTGGGTGGCGGCCACGGTGAGGAAGCCGTTGCCGCCCCGCGACTCCACGGCCTTCTGCCGCGCCGAGGCCAGCGGGTCGTCCGGGCGCGGGAACGGGATGCGGTCCATGATCACGAGCTGGAGCGCCGGACCGGGCACGTCCACGCCCTGCCACAGGGACAGGGTGCCGAACAGGCACGTGTCCGCGTCCTCCGCGAACCGCTTCACGAGCTGGCCCGTGGCGTCGTCGCCCTGGCACAGCACCGGGTACGACAGCTTGCCGCGCAGCGCCTCCGCCGCCGCCTTCGCCGCGCGCATCGACGAGAACAGGCCCAGCGTGCGCCCGCCGGCGGCGTTGACCAGGCCCTCGATCTCGTCCACGTACGCCGGGGGCAGGCCGTCGCGCCCCGGCGGCGGCAGGTGGCGGGCGACGTAGAGGATGCCGCTGGTGCCGTGCTCGAACGGCGAGCCCACGTCCAGGCCGGTCCACCTCACCGCGCCCAGGTCGGACGGCGGCTCCTTGTCCGTGGCGGTCCCCGCGGCCTTCGCGGCGGCCGACGACGCGGGCAGGCCCCACTGGCGGGCCAGGGTGTCGAACGTGCCGCCGAGCGTGAGCGTCGCCGACGTCAGCACGGTGGTGCGCTTGCCGAACAGCCGCTCGCGCAGCAGCCCGCCCACGCCCAGCGGCGCCACCCGCAGCGACGGGGCCTTGTTCCGGTCGGCGAAGTCGCCCGACACCCACACCACGTCGTGGTCGTCGTCGAACGCGCCCAGGATGCGGGCCGCGCAGTCGTGCACCTCGTCGAGCAGGGACAGCGCGAGCTTGCGGTCCGTCGCGCCCTCCGGGTCCTCCTTGCGCTCGGGACCCAGCGAGGTGATGCACGCGTGCGCGGCGTCCTTGGTGGCCCGCAGCGCGCCCGCCAGCGCCTGCGGCAGCGAGTCGAGCCGGCCGGGCGGCACGTCCTCCAGGATCATCGCGAGGCCGTCGGACGCCTCGGCCATCCGGTCGGCCACGGACTGGTCGATCAGCCGGCCGCAGCGGCGGGCGGCGGTCGCCACCAGCGACCCGCTCAGCTCCTCGGTCGCCACCGAGGTGACCCGGTCGACCAGGTCGTGCGCCTCGTCGATCACGACCACGTCGTGGTCGGGCAGCACCTGGTAGCCCTCCAGGGCGTCCACGGCGAGCATCGCGTGGTTGGTGACGACGACGTCGGCCCGGCCCGCCTCGGCGCGCGCCTTCTCCGCGAAGCAGTCGGTGCCGATGGGGCACTTGGCGACGCCCAGGCACTCGCGCGCGGTCACCGACACCTGCCGCCACGCCTGGTCGCTGACGCCCGGCACCAGCTCGTCGCGGTCGCCGGTCTCGGTGTCGGAGGACCACTCGTGCAGCCGCTTCACCTCGCGGCCCATCCGGGACACCGCGAACGGGTCGAACAGGCCGGGCTCGTCGGGCTCGTCGGGCGCGCCGGTGTGCAGGCGGTGCATGCACAGGTAGTTGCGCCGGCCCTTGAGGATCGCGAACCGCGGCTCGCGGCCCAGCTCCTTCTTCAGCGCCTTGGCCAGGCGGGGCAGGTCGCGGTCCACGAGCTGCCGCTGGAGCGCGATGGTGGCGGTGGAGATGACGACCGTGGATTCCTCGGCCACGGCGTGCCGCAGCGACGGCACGAGGTAGGCCAGGGACTTGCCGGTACCGGTGCCGGCCTGCACGGCGAGGTGCTCCCCGGTCCGGATCGAGCGCTCGACGGCCTCGGCCATGTCCACCTGGCCGGGGCGCTCGGCGCCGCCGACGGCCTCCACGGCCACGGCGAGCAGGGTG
>NZ_JBPKJK010000180.1:0-17193 GCF_051756985.1 Saccharothrix sabaoui | reverse complement strand
CGTTCGACGACCCGGTCCGCGCTCAGCCGAACTCGGGCACGCCGTGCTCGTCGAACAGGGAGCGCAGCCGGTCCCGGTCGTCGGTCACCGCGAGGCCGAGCGTCAGCAGCAGCCGGGCCTTCTGCGGCCGGAGGTCCTCGGCGGCGATGATCCCCGGCACGCCCGGGTCGTACACCGCGCCGCCGGTGTTGCGGTTGGCCGCGACGACCACGACGCCCGCGCCCACCGCCTCGCGCAGCGCGCCGGCCTGGCGGTCGGACGGGTCGCCCGCCATCACCACGCCGGCGACCCCCGACCGGGCGAACGCGGCGATGGCCTCGCCGCCCGCGTCGGAGTACGAGTAGGCGATCTCGGTGCGGGGCAACCGGTCCGGGTCGACCCGGGTCAGGTCGAACGGCGTGGCCCACGCCGGACCGCCGTGCCGCAGCACCCGGGCGGGCGCGCGGAGCAGGCGGACGCGCCGCTCGTCGACCACGCCGAGCGCACCCCACTCGCCGCCCCGGAAGGCGTCCGCGCGCAGGGTGTCGGTCTTGGTCGCGTCGCGGGCGGCCAGGACGCGGTCGTTGAGCAGGACCACCGGGCCGAACCCGGTCGTGCGGCCGGACGCGGCCAGCGTGACGGCGTTGTGCAAGTTCGCCGGCGCGTCGCTGCCCAGGGCGTTCCACGGCCGGAACGACCCGGTGACGACCACGGGCTTGGGGCTGCGCACGGTGAGGTCGAGCCAGTAGGCCAGCTCCTCCAGCTGCCGCGTGCCGCACAGCACCACGACGGCGTCGGCGCCGTCACCGGCGAGGTGGGTGTCGACCAGGGTGGACATCGCGTGGAAGTCGCGCAGGTTGCGGCACCCGCCGTCCTCGCCCCGGAAGTCGACCGCCTCCGCCTCCGCGACCTCGCCCAGCTCGTCGGCCAGCTCGTCGAGCAGCTCGGCCGTCTTGAGGGCCCCGCCGCGGTAGGTCTGGCTGTCCGACCGGCGCGCCGCGACACCCGCGATCGTGCCGCCGGCGCCGATGACCACCACCGACGCCCGCTTCCCCCGAATTGTTTTTTCATTCACAGGTACCCGATTGTCGCCGTCGGCCTACAGCGGCCCAATATCCCCTGGGTATAGGGGAGTTGTAGCCGGGATCGGCACCGTGGGGCGCATGGTCACGAGCCCATGCGGACGTCCGAGTGCTGCGAGTTCGACGGTGCCCCTGAGCTGGGTGGGCCTCGACGGGGCGGCGTCCCGTGGGTGACCCGGGCGCGCGCCGGCTGCCGCTCTCCGCGGCCCAGAAAGGCGTCTGGTTCGCGCACCAATTGGACGCCACCGGCCAGGTCTTCAATTGCGCCGAGGTGCTCGAATTCGACGGGCCGCTGGACGTGGGCGCGTTCACGGCCGCGTGGCGGCAGGTGCGCGCCGAGGCCGACGCGCTCCGGGTCGAGCGGGTCGTGGACGAGGACGGCCTGGTGCAGGTCGTGGCCGCGGCCGAGCCGGCGGACGAGCCGGTGGAGCTGCCGGTGCTCGACCTGTCCGGCGAGCCGGACCCGGGACGCGCCGCCGACGAGTGGACGGCCGCCGAGCGCGCCACGCCCGTCGACCTCGCCGCCGGCCCGGTCTCCGCGGCGGCGCTGATCCTCCTGGGCGGGCAGCGCGCCCGGTTCTACTGCCGGGTGCACCACATCGTCACCGACGCGTACTCGATGCGGCTGCTGCACCGCACCCTGGCCGACCGCTACACCGCGCTCGTGACCGGCTCGGCCCCCGCGCAGCCGCCGCTGCGGTCGCTGACCGCGCTGCTCGACGCCGACCTGCGCTACCGCGAGTCGCCCGCGCACCAGGCCGACCTGGAGTTCTGGACGAACCGGTTCGCCGACCTCCCCGAGTCCATGCGGGTGCCCCCGATCGGCGCGCCCGACCCGGACCCCGACCCCGTCGCCTGGCGCACGACCCGCGCGTTCGACGACGCGGCGCTCGCCCGGATGCGCGAGGTCGCCGAGCGGACCGGCGCCACCTGGCAGGTCGTGCTGCTCGCCGCCGTCGCGGCCTACCTGCGGCGGCTGACCGGCCGGCGGGACGTCGTGCTCGGCCTGCCGACCAGCGGCCGGCGCGGCGTCGCGGTCCGCCAGGTGGCCGGCATGGCGGCGTCGATGGTGCCGCTGCGGGTCGACGTGGCACCCACGGCCACGCTGACCGACGTCGTCCGGCTGCTGTCCGCCGAGCTGTCCCGGGGCCTGCCGCACGAGCGCCTCCGGCACGACGAGGCGGTCCGCGCCCTGGGCGTGGCCGGCGGCGACAACGGCTTCCTCGGCCCGTTGGTCAACTTCACGCCGTTCGACGACGAGTTCTCCTTCGCCGGCACCACCGCGCGGGCCCGCAACCTGGCCGCCGGCCCGCCGATCGACCTGTCGGTCAACGTCCACGGGCAGGACGGCGGCCCGGTGTCGCTGGTCTTCGAGGCCGAGCCCCGGCTGCACGGCCGGCGCGGGGTCGAGGAGCACGCCGACCGGTTCACCGCCTTCGCCCTGGACGTCACCGCCGCACCGGACCGCCCGGTGGAGTCGTTCGACCTGCTGTCCCACGCCGAGCGCCACGAGCTGCTGGTGCGCCGCAACGACACCGGCCGGCCCGTGCCGGACGGCGACATCGCCGAGCTGGTCGAGCGGCGCGCGCGCCGCGCGCCCGACGCCGTGGCCGTCGTGCACGGCTCGACCGAGCTGACCTACCGCGAGCTGGACGAGCGGGCCGAGTGGCTCGCCGACCGGCTGGCCGCGCGCGACGTCGGGCCGGAGGACGTGGTGGCACTCCTGCTGCCGCGCACGCCCGACCTGGTCGTGTCCATGCTGGCCGTGCTCAAGGCCGGCGCCGCGTTCCTGCCGATCGACCTGGCGAACCCGCCCGAGCGCATCGCCCACCTGCTCACCGACGCCGGCGCCCGCTGCGTGGTCAGCGACGCCGCGACCGAGCCCACCCTGCCGCCCACCTCCGTGGAGGTGCTGCTCGCCGAGGACACCCGGCCGACCGTCGGCCGGGCCGCACCGCGCCGGCCGGTCGACCCGGCGAACCCCGCCTACGTCATCTACACCTCCGGCTCGACCGGCACCCCCAAGGGCGTGGTCGAACCCCGGTCCGCGCTGTGCAACATGGTGTTCGACAACATCCCCCGGTACGGGATGCACGAGAACACCCGCGTGCTCCAGCTCGTCTCGCCCGGCGTCGACGCGTCGGTGGCCGACATCTGGCCCGCGCTCGTCGCGGGCGGGCGGCTCGTGCTCGCGCCGCCCGCCGCCGAGCTGCCGTTCGACCGGCTCGTGGAGCTGCTGCGGGACCACCGGATCACGCACCTCGCGCTGCCCCCGGCCGTGCTGGCCAACGTGCCCGCCGTGGACCTGCCCGACCTGGAGACGCTGCTCACCGGCGGCGAGGACGTGGACCAGCGGCTGTGCCGGCGCTGGGGCCCCGGCCGCCGGATGCTCAACATGTACGGCCCGACCGAGGCGGGCGTGGGCACGACCGGCAGCGCGCCGCTCACCGGCGAGAGCCGACCCGACATCGGCACGCCGCTGCGCAACATGCGCGTCTACGTGCTCGACGCCGAGCTGCGGCCGACCGTCCCCGGCGCGGCGGGCGAGCTGTACGTGGCCGGCGCCGGCCTGGCGCGCGGCTACCTGGGCCGCGCCGCGCTGACCGCGGACCGGTTCCTGCCCTGCCCCTACGGCCCGCCCGGCGCGCGCATGTACCGCACGGGCGACCTGGTGCGCTGGCGCGCGGACGGCAACCTGGAGTACGTCGGCCGCACCGACGACCAGATCAAGATCCGCGGCGCCCGCATCGAGCCGGGCGAGGTGGAGACCGTGCTCGCCGGCCTGGAGGACGTCGCCGCCGCCGCCGTCGTCGCCGACAAGGGGCCGCACGGCCGGATGCGGCTGCTGGCCTACGTGGTGCCGGCCGCCGGCGCGGCGCTCGAACCCGACGCCGTGCGCCGGGCCGCGCAGCGGTTCCTGCCCAACCACATGGTGCCGGACGCGGTCGTGCTGCTGGACGCGCTGCCGCTCACCCCCGCCGGCAAGCTCGACCGGCGCGGCCTGCCCAGCCCGGAGGGCGTGGCCGTCGCGCCCACCGCCCCGGACGAGGCCGGCCCGGTGAAGGTCGTGCGGGACCTGCTGCGCGAGGTCCTGGGCGTGGCCGAGATCGGCCCGGACGAGTCGTTCTTCGACCGCGGCGGCGACAGCATCATCGCGTTGCAGCTCGTGTCGCTGGCCCGGCAGCACGGCCTGGAGCTGACCGCCCGCGAGGTGTTCGCGCACCCGACGGCGGCCGGGCTGGCCGAGGTCGCCCGCGCGCTGGGCGCCGGCACCGCGCCCGCGGCCGAGGTGACCGGACCGGTGCCGCTGACCCCGATCATGCACTGGGCCCGCGCCGGGCACGCCCCGATCGACGGCTTCCACCAGGCGGTCACCGTGCACACCCCGGCCGGGCTGGTGCTCGACGACCTCGACCGGGCGCTGCGCGCGCTGGTCGACCACCACGACGCGCTGCGCGCGGTGCTCGGCCGCGACGCCGACGGCGACCCGGTGCTGGAGGTGCGCCCCACCGGCACGCCACCGCCGGACGGCTGGCTGCGCCGGGTCGACGCCGCCGACCTCGACCGGGACCGGCTGCGCGCCGCCCTGGCCGACGAACGCGCCGCGGCGCAGCGCGCCCTCTCGCCCGGGGCGGGCGCGGTGCTCCGGGCGGTCTGGTTCGACGCCGGTCCCGCCGTGCGCGGCACCCTCCTGCTGGTCGCGCACCACCTCGTGGTCGACGGCGTCTCCTGGCGGGTCCTGCTCCAGGACCTCGGCACGGCGGCGGCCGGCCGCGCGGACGCGCTGCCCGCCGTGACGACCCCGATGGCCGCGTGGGCGCGGCAGCTGGCCGCCACCGCGGCGGCCGGGGCGTACCGCGACGAACTGCCCCACTGGACCGACGTGCTGGCCACCCCGGACCCGGCCTACACCGCCGACCTCGACCCCGGGGTCGACACCTTCGCCACCGCGCGGACCGTCCGGCTCACCCTGCCCGCGGACGTCGGCGACGCGCTCGTGGACACCGTGCCCGCCCGCTTCCGGGCGACCGCCGGCGACGCCCTGCTGACCTCGCTGTCCCTGGCCTACGCCCGGTGGCGCGAACGGCTCGGCGCGCCCCGGGCCGGCGCGGTGCTGGTGGAGCTGGAGGGCCACGGCCGCGAGGAGATCGCGCCCGGCGTCGTCCTCGACCGCACGGTCGGCTGGTTCACCAGCATCCACCCGGCCCGCGTCGACCCCGGCGAGGTGCCGTGGTCCGAGGCGGTCGCCGGCGGCCCGGCCCTGGGTACCGCGCTCCAGCGGGTCCGGCAGCAGCTGGGCGCGCCGCGCGACAACGGCATCGGCTTCGGCGTGCTGCGCCACCTCGACCCCGCGACCCGCGACACCCTCGCCGCGCTGCCCACCCCGAGGCTGTGCTTCAACTACCTGGGCCGGTTCCGGTCGGCCGGGGCGGACGACTGGGGCACCACCGGGGCGGAGGACAGCTTCGCCGGCGGCGCCGACCCCCGGATGCCGATGCCCAACGTGCTGGGCGCCGACGCGATCACCCACGACACCGCGGACGGGCCGCGCACCACGCTCATGCTCACCTGGCCCGCGCGCCTGCTCGACGAGGACGCGGTGACCGACCTGCTCGGGCTGTGGTCGGCGGCGACGGCCGGCCTGGTGGCGCACGCCGCCACCGCCGGCACGGCCGCGCTGCTGGCCTCCGACGTGCCGCTGGCGGGCGTGACCCAGGAACGGCTGGACCGGCTCTGCGCCGCCCACCCCGGCGCGGTGGACGTGCTGCCGCTCGCGCCGATGCAGGAGGCGTTCCTGTTCCACAACCTGCTCACCGAGGGCGGCCTGGACGTCTACGCCTCCCAGGTGCGCGTCGACGTCGACGGCGACCTCGACCCGGACCGCCTGCGCGCGGCGGCGGCGGCCACCCTGGCCCGGCACGACAACATCCGCGCCGCGTTCGTCCACGACGACGAGGACGGCACCGCCGTGCAGGTCGTGCCCGCCGAGGTCGCGGTCCCGTGGACCGAGCACGACCTGACCGGCGTCCCCGACCAGGAGGCCCGCGCCGCCGAGCTGGCGGCCGACGAGCGGGTCCGGCGGTTCGACCTGGCCGCGCCGCCCGCGCTGCGCCTGCTGCTGCTCCGCCTCGGCCCGCGCCGGCACCGGCTCGCGCTGACCACGCACCACATCCTGTGGGACGGCTGGTCCACCGGCATCGTGCTCAAAGAGCTGTTCGCGTTCTACGGCGACCTCGACGCCGCCCTGCCGCCCGTCGCGCCCTACCGCACCTACCTGGAGTGGCTGGCGCGGCAGGACCGGCCCGGCGCCCGCGCGGCGTGGGCGGAGGCGCTGGCCGGCGTCACCGGTCCGTGCCACGTCCACCCGGCGGAGCGGGCGGGCACGCCCGAGCCGCACCGGCAGCTCCGGCGCGCCCTGGGCGCGGCGGAGTCGGACGCGCTGACCAACCGCTGCCGCGCGCTCGGCGTCACCCTCAACACGGTCGTCCAGTGCGCGTGGGGCTACGTGCTCTCGCGGCTGACCAACGCCGACGACGTCCTGTTCGGCACGTCGGTCTCCGGCCGGCCGCCGGAGCTGCCCGGCGTGCGGGACATGGTCGGCCTGCTGACCAACACGGTGCCGGTGCGGGTGCGGGTCGACCGCGACGAGACGCTGGCCGCCCTGGCGCGGCGGACCCAGGACGAGCAGGCCGCGCTGCTGCCGCACCACCACCTGTCCCTGGCCGAGATCCAGCGCCAGGCCGGGTTCGGCGGCGGCAAGAGCCTGTTCGACACCACCACGATGGTCGTCAACTACCCGCTCGACCCCTCGGTGTGGCCGGACTCCCTCGGCGACCTCCGGGCCGGCTCCTACGGGCTGGAGGACGAGACGCACTACCCGCTGCGCATGGTCGCCATCCCGGGCGACCGGCTGGAGCTGTGGCTGGGGCACCGGCCCGACGTGTTCGACGACGCCGCGGCGGGCGCCCTGTTCGACCGCTTCACCACCGTGCTCGACCGCTTCGCGACCGACCCCGACCGCCCGGTCCGGGAGCTGTACGCGGCCGAGGTCGGCGACCGGCAGCGGCTGCTGGCCGAATGGGGCGGCTACGCCTGAGCCGCCCGTGACCACCCGAACCACCGGTACGCCGGGTGCCCCGCACGTCCGACGCGCACGTGCCGAGCCGAGTCTGCTTGGAGGATCACCGATGTCCCACGACATCCACCTGCTCGTCACGCGACAGGCCGCGGCCACGCCCGACGCGGTCGCCGTGGTCGACGACACCCGCTCGTACAGCTACGCGGAGCTGGAGGACCGCGCCGAACGCCTGGCCGCCGCGCTGCGCGCCGGCGGCGTCGGGCCCGAGTCGGTGGTGGGCGTGTGCCTGCCGCGCGGCGTCGACCTGGTGGCCGGGCTGCTCGCGGTGTGGAAGGCCGGCGGCGCGTACCTGCCGCTCGACCCCGACCACCCCGGGCAGCGCAACGCCCTGGTGCTGCGCAACGCCGGCGTCCGGCAGCTGCTGGCCGCGCCGGGCACCGCCCCGCCGGGCGTCCCGGACCTGGTCGTGCTCTCGCCGCACGACCTGCCCGAGCCCTCGGGCGCCCCGGCCGTCGACTCCGGCGGCGAGGGCGCGGCCTACGTCGTGCACACCTCGGGCTCCACCGGCACGCCGAAGGGCGTCGTCGTCACGCACGCGGGCATCGCCAACCGGGTCGACTGGGCCGTGCGCGGCCAGCGGCTGACCGCGGCCGACCGGGTGCTCCAGAAGACCGCGCTCACCTTCGACGCCGCCGGCTGGGAGATCTTCGCCCCGCTGACCTGCGGCGGCACCGTGGTGCTCGCCCCGCACGGCGCCGAGCGCGACCCGGCGGCGCTGGTGGCCGCGGTGGTCCGGCACGACGTCACCGTGCTCCAGGTGGTGCCGTCGGTGCTGCGCGCCCTGGTCGCCGAGGACGCCTGGTCCGGCGCCCGCGCCCTGCGGCTGCTCACCTGCGCGGGCGAGGCGCTGCACGCCGAGCTGGTGCAGCGCTTCCTCGGGCTGCTCCCGGCACCCGAGCGGGTGGAGGTGTGGAACACCTACGGGCCGACCGAGTGCTCCATCGACGTCACCGCGTTCCGCTTCGACCCCGAGCAGCGGTCCGGCCCGGTGCCGATCGGCCGCCCGATCCCCGGGATGCGCGTGCTGATCGCCGACGAGCGGGTCGAGCCGGTCGACATCGGCGTGACCGGCGAGCTGTACGCGGGCGGCGTCGGCGTCGCCCGCGGCTACCTGGGCCTGCCCGGCCGCACGGCCGAGGTGTTCGTGCCCGACCCGCACGGCCCGGCGGGCGCGCGGCTGTACCGCACCGGCGACCTGGCGCGGTGGCGCGAGGACGGCTACCTGGAGTACCGCGGGCGCGTCGACCAGCAGGTCAAGGTCAACGGCGTGCGCATCGAACCGGGCGAGGTCGAGGCGGCGCTGGCCGGCCACCCCGGCGTGCGCGCGGTGGCCGTCGTGCCGTTCGCCACGCCGGACGGCGGCACCCGCCTGGTCGCCTACCACGAGGCCACCGGCCAGGCCGACGTCGGCGACCTGCGCGGCTACCTGGTCGACCGCCTGCCCGCCACCCACGTGCCGTCGGCGTTCGTCGCGCTCGACCGGCTCCCGCTGCTGCCCAGCGGCAAGGTCGACCGGTCGGCGCTGCCCGAGCCCGCGGCGACGGCCGGGGAGAAGGTCGCGCCGCGCACCGCCGCCGAGCGGCTGGTCGAACGGGTCTGGTGCGAGCTGCTGGGCGTGGCCGAGGTCGGCGTGCACGACGACTTCTTCCGGCTCGGCGGCTCCTCGCTCCAGTTCACCCGGCTGGCCAACCGGCTGCGCAAGGCCACCGGCACGGCCGTCGACCTGCCCCGGCTGCTGTCGGCCACCACGCTCGCCGAGCAGGCGGCGCTGGTGACCCCGGCCGAGGAGGTCGACGCCGACGCGCTGCGCCGCGTCCCGCGCACCGGCCCGCTGCCGGTCTCCACGGGCCAGCGCCGGCTGTGGCTGCTCGACCGGATGCAGCCCCGCGCCCGCGAGTGGGTCTCGCCGCTGTTCCTGCGGGTGCCCGGCGACACGCCCGACGACCTGGTCCGCGCCGCGCTGGACGGGCTGACCGCCCGGCACGAGTCGCTGCGCACCCGGTTCGCCACCGAGCGCGGCGAGCCCGTCCAGGTCGTCGACCCGCCCGCGCCCGCCGACCTGCGCGTCCTCGCCGCGTCCGACGAACTCGCCACCGTGCTCGACGGCGAGCTGGACCGGGGCATCGACGTCGAACGGGGCCCGCTGGTGCGCTCGGTGCTCACCGCGGCCGGCGACGCCGGGCACGACCGGGTGCTGGTCGTGCTGATGCACCACATCGTCTGCGACGGCTGGTCCTCCTCGGTCCTGGAGCGCGACTTCGCCGAACTGCTCGCCGCCGCCCGGGACGGCCGCGCGCCCCGCCTGCCCGAGCTGCCCGTGCAGTACGCGGACTACGCGGTGTGGCAGCGGGAGCGGGCGGAGGGCCCGGCGGTCGAGGAGGAGCTGCGGCACTGGCGGACCGTGCTCGACGGCGCGGCGCCCCTCGTGCTGCACACCGACAAGGCCCGCCCCGAGGTCCGCGACGGCCGGGGCGCCATGGTGCCCTTCACCGTCTCCGCCCTGGTCGCCGAGGCGCTCGACGAGCTGGGCCGCGAGGTCGGCGCCACGTCGTTCATGACCCTGCTGTCCGGCTTCAGCACCCTGCTGGCCCGCTACACCGGCCAGTGGGACGTGGTGATCGGCACGCCGGTGTCCGGGCGCGACCGGGCCGAGGTCGAGGACGTGGTGGGCTTCTTCCTCAACAGCGTCGTCCTGCGCTGCCGGCTCGACGGCCGCTCGTCGTTCCGCGACGCCCTCGCCGGCGTGCGCGACACCTGCCGGGACGCCCTGGCGCACCAGGGCCTGCCGTTCGAGCTGCTGGTCGCCGACCTCGCGCCGGAGCGGGACCTCTCCCGCACGCCGCTGTACCAGGTGGCCTTCGACCTGCACGACGAGCGGCTGACCGGCTCCGCGGCGGACCCCGAGGACCTGGGCACCCTGCTCGACCTGTCCCGCACGGCCCGCACCGACCTGACGCTGTACCTGCGCCGGGAACCGGACGGCCGCTACGTCGGCGGCTTCGAGTACGCCACCGCGCTGTTCGAACGCGCCACGGTCGAGCGGATGGCCGAGCACTTCGTCCGGCTGCTCACCTCCGCCGCGGCGGACCCGGCCGCCCGCCTGGCCGAGATGGACTTCGACGGGCCGCGCCGCGCCGCGCGGCGACCGGCGAACCGGGTCGCGGCGTCGTTCGGCTCGGTCCCGCGCCTGGTGGAGCGCCAGGTCCGCGCGGCGCCCGACGCGGTGGCCCTGGTCGCCGGCGCGGACACCGCGACGTTCGCCGAGCTCGACGAGCGGGCCAACCGGATCGCCCACCACCTGCGGCGGCGCGGCGCGGGCCCGGAGTCCGTCGTCGCGGTGGCCCTGGACCGGGGCGTGGACCTGATGGCGAGCCTGCTGGGCGTGTGGAAGGCAGGCGCGGCCTACCTGCCGCTCGACCCGAACCTGCCGCAGGAGCGGATCGGGTTCATGCTGACCGACGCCGACGTGCCCGTGGTGCTGACCGCCTCCGCGCACGCCGACCGGGTGAGCACCCACGCCTCGGGCCACGTGGTCTACCTGGACACCGACGCGGCCCTGGTCGCGGCGGAGCCGGCCGACGCGCCCGAGCGGGTCGACGACCCGGACCTGCTGGCCTACGTCATCTACACCTCCGGCTCGACCGGCAGGCCGAAGGGCGTGCAGATCACCCACGGCGGCCTGGCCAACCACCTGCGGTGGGCCACCAACGAGCTGGCCATGCGCGGCCGGCGCGGCGGCGCGGTGTTCTCCTCGGTCGCGTTCGACCTGGTGGTGCCGAACCTGTGGGCGCCGCTGATGGCGGGCCAGCCGGTGCACCTGCTGCCGTCCGACCTGGACCTGGCCGACCTGGGCAGGCTGCTGACCGACGTGGCGCCGCTGAGCTTCCTCAAGCTCACCCCGGGCCACCTCCAGATCCTGACCGACCAGCTCTCCGAGCAGTGGCTGGCCGACCTGGCCGAGGTCGTCGTGGTGGCGGGCGAGCCGCTGCCCCCCGCGCTGGCCGACCGGTGGCTGCGGGCGCTCGGCCCGGGGCACCTGATCAACGAGTACGGCCCGACCGAGTCGTCGGTGGGCACCTGCGTCTTCCCGGTGGACGAACCCGCCGTGGGCGACTCGGTGCCGATCGGCCAGGCGCTGCCCGGCATCGAGATGCACGTCCTCGACGACGCGCTGCGGCCCCTGCCGACCGGCGTGGTGGGCGAGCTGTACGTCGGGGGAGCGGGCCTGGCCCGCGGCTACCTGGACCGCCCGGCGCTGACCGCCGACCGGTTCGTGCCCTCGCCGTTCGGCCCGCCCGGGTCGCGCCTGTACCGGACCGGCGACCTGGTGCGCGTCCTGCCCGAGGGCGACGTGGACTTCGTCGGCCGCGCGGACGACCAGGTCAAGATCCGCGGCTACCGGGTGGAGCTGGGCGAGGTCACCGCGGTGCTGGCCGACCACCCGGACGTCAAGGACGCCGTCGTGGTCACCGCCAAGGGCCCGTCGGGCGACGTGCGGCTGCTCGCCTACTGCGTGGCCGCGCCGGACGTGGCGGACCTGCCGGGCGCGCTGACCGCGCACTGCGCCGCCCGGCTGCCGGACTACATGGTCCCGGACGGGATCGCGGTGCTGGAGCGGATGCCGCTCAACGCCAACGGCAAGGTGGACAAGGCGGCGCTGCCGGCGTTCAACGAGGCGCGGACGACCGAGCTCGTCGCCCCGCGCGGCCCGGTCGAGGAGCGGGTCGCGGGGATCTTCACCGACCTCCTGGGCGTGCCGGCCGGCGCGGACTCGCACTTCTTCCGGTCGGGCGGCAACTCGATCCTGGCCATCCGGCTCATCGCGGGCCTGCGGTCGGTGTTCGAGGTGGACCTGCCGATCCGGTCGGTGTTCGAGGGGCCGACGGTCGCCGAGCTGGCCGCCGTCGTCGAGGCCGCGATCCTCGCCGAGGTCGAGCAGATGTCCGAAGAGGAGCTGATCGCCCGGACCTCGCCCGAGGTCTGAGCCCATATAGCCGCCGTATTGCCCGACGGACGACAGTGCCAGAGCCGCAGGCGCGCCGGGCGTGGCGGGACGAGACGGAAAGAGGGGTGGTCCCCGTGGCGGAGTCAGCCGAGCAGCGCTGGTCGCCGAGGGTGATCCGGCCGGCGGACGCGGATGTCGCGCCCACCACCGCAGGGCTGCTGGAGCACCTGGCGTCGGTCGACGACCTGGGCGCCGAGCTGACCCGGGCGAAGGCGCTGGTGTGGCGCGGTTTCGCGGTGCGGCCGGAGGAGTTCGACGCCGTCATCGACCACCTGCTGCCGGAGCGCTGGGCGTACAAGCACGGCAACTCGCCGCGCACCAAGGTGGGCGACATCGGCGCGAACGTCTACACGTCGACCGAGTACCCGCCCGAGTACACCATCTCCATGCACAACGAGCTGTCCTACGCCGCGCGCTACCCGAGCCGCCTGCTGTTCTACTGCCAGCAGGCGCCCGGGGGCGGCGGCGCGACCCCGGTGGTCGACGGCACCCGGTGGCTGGCCGCCCTCGACGAGGAGGTCCGCGCCGCCTACCGCGGCGGCGTGCGCTACCGGCAGAACCTGCACGACGGCCACGGCTTCGGCAAGAGCTGGCAGGAGACGTTCGAGACCACCAACAAGGCCGACGTCGAGGTGTTCCTCAAGGAGACCTCGGCCGAGTTCGAGTGGCGGGCCGACGGCTCGCTGCGCATCGAGCAGCACGGCCCGGCCACGCTCGTCGACCCGCGCACCGGCGCCGAGGTCTGGTTCAACCAGTCCGACCAGTGGCACGCCGCCGGGCTCGGCGACGAGACCGCCAAGGCGCTGGCCGAGATCATGGCCGAGGAGGACATGCCGCAGTCGGTCGTCTTCGCCGACGGCACGCCCATCCCCGCCGAGCACGTCGTGCAGGTGCGCGACCGCGGCCTGGCGGAGGCGGTCGACAACGACTGGTCCGCGGGCGACCTGATGCTGATCGACAACGTGCTCGTCGGGCACGGCAGGCGACCGTTCACCGGCCCCCGCCGGGTGCTCGTGGCCATGTCCGGATGAGCGGAGGTACCAACGGATGACCGACACCCTGTCCCAACCGCAGACGCTGCCGCACGTGCAGCGGGCCGACGACGCACGACCCCTGCACGAGGTGGTCGCGGCCGAGCAGGACCGCTGGCGGAAGCTGCTCACCACGCACGGCGCGCTGCTGTTCCGCGGCTACCCGGTGGACGACGTGACCGCGTTCGAGGCGGTCGTGCGGGCGTTCTCCGGCGAGCCGCTGACCTACAACGAGCGCTCCTCGCCCCGGCACGCGATCAAGGGCAACGTCTACACCTCGACCGACTACCCGCCGGACGAGGAGATCTTCCTGCACAACGAGAACTCCTACCAGGCGGTGTGGCCGCGGGTCGTCTACTTCTACTGCGACCGCGAGCCGGAGACGCTGGGCGCGACCCCGCTGGCCGACGTGCGCCGCGTGCACCGGGCCATCGACCCCGCCGTGCGGGAGGAGTTCGAGCGGCGCGGCTGGATGGTCGTGCGCAACTACCGGCCCCACTTCGGGGTGTCCTGGCCGGAGGTGTTCGGCACCACCGACCGCGCCGAGGTGGAGCGCTACTGCGCCGGCCGCGGCATGGTCGCCGAGTGGGTCGGCGACGACCACCTGCGCACCAGGGCGCTGCGCAGGGCGACCTACGTCCACCCCGCCACCGGCGAGGACGTGTGGTTCAACCACATCACGTTCTTCCACCACTCGTCGCTGGACGAGGACCTCCAGGAGGGCCTGCTGGGCATGTTCGGCGAGGAGGGCCTGCCGACCAACACGTACTACGGCGACGGCGCCCCGATCCCGAACGAGGTCGTCGCCCACCTGCGGGCCGCCTACCGCGCCGAGTCCCGCCGGTTCGACTGGCGGCACAAGGACGTGCTGCTGGTGGACAACATGCTGGCCGCGCACGGCCGCGAGCCGTTCACCGGCCCGCGCAAGATCGCGGTCGCCATGGGCGAGGCGCACGTGTCCGACTACCTGGTCGACGGGGGGTGAGCCGTGGGCCGACCCACGACCGCCGGCCCGACCGGCTGGCTGCGCGTCTACCGGTCCCGACCCCGGGCCGGGCTGCGCCTGGTGTGCTTCCCGCACGCGGGCGGCGGCACGAGCACCTTCCACGGCTGGGCCGAGCGGCTGCCCGGGTCGGTCGAGGTGGTGGGCGTGCAGTACCCCGGCCGCCAGGACCGCAGCCACGAGACGCCCGTCGAGCGGCTGGAGGAGCTGGCCGACCGGGTGGCGGCGGTCGTGCCGCGCCTGTTCGACCGGCCGGTCGCGTTCTTCGGGCACAGCCTCGGCGCGACCGTCGCGTTCGAGGTGGCGCGGCGGCTGTCGCCGAGGTTCCCGACGCCGCTCGCGGGACTGGTCGTGTCGGCCCGCAAACCGCCCGCGGAGCGCACCACCAGCGGTTACGACTTCACCCGCGACGACGACCTGCGCCGCTACCTGGCCAGGCTGGGCAACCGGGCCGGGGCGGCGCTGGCCGACCCCGACCTGTGGGACCTGCTGGTGCCGCCGCTGCGCGGCGACCTGCTGATGTCGCAGCGCTACCGCTACACCCCGGGGCCGCCGCTGACCTGCCCGTTCACCCTGATCGCGGCGGCGGACGACCACAGCTGCACGATCGACGACATGCGTCCCTGGACGAAGCACACCATCGGCCCGGCCGACGAGCACGTGGTGCCCGGTGACCACTACTACGTGGACACCCCGCCCCGCGAGCTGTTCGACCTCCTGGCCGGTGCCGCCGACCGGCTCCGCTGACGCCGGGACGACCCCGCCCGAAGGGTAGGAACGATGGCCCGGACGAAGCACCTGATCTCGATCGAGGACCTCTCCGACACCGAACTGCACGACATCGTCGACCGGGCCGCGGAGTTCGCGGCCGGTCCCGTCGAGCCCGGCGGTCCGCTGGCGGACCAGGTCGTCGGCCTGTACTTCCGGCGGACGTCGACGCGCACCCGCACGTCGTTCTGGTCGGGCGCGCTGCGGCTGGGCGCGGGCGTGGTGAACTTCGGGCCGGGCGACCTCCAGACCAACACGGGGGAGACCACCGAGGACACCGGCCGGGTGCTCTCCTCCATGCTGGACGTCCTGGTCGCCCGGACCTGCGGCACCACCGAGGAGCTGCGCGGGTGGGCGTCGTGGGCCGGCATGTCCGTGGTCAACGCGATGAGCGAGCTGGAGCACCCGACCCAGGCGCTGACCGACCTGGCCACGATCAAGTCCCACTTCGGCACGCTGTCCGGCGTCCGGGTGACCTACCTCGGCGAGGGCAACAACAGCGCGACCGCGCTCGCCCTGGCCGTGGCCCGCGTGCCCGGCATGGAGATCGACTTCCGGACGCCGCCGGGCTACCCGGTCGACCCGGGCGTGATGGCCCGCGCGCACGAGGCGGCCGGGCGCACCGGGGCGAAGATCTCCGAGTCGCACGACATGTCCACGCCGCCCTCCGGGGTGGACGTCGTCTACACGACCCGCTGGCAGACCACCGGCACCACCAAGCCGGACCCGGACTGGCGGGCGGTGTTCGCGCCGTTCCAGGTCAACGCGGCGCTGTGGGACGCCAACCCGGACGCGGTGTTCATGCACGACCTGCCCGCGCACCGCGGCGAGGAGGTCACCGCCGAGGTCCTCGACGGGCCCGCCAGCATCGCGTTCGAGCAGGCGGCGAACAAGATGCGCGCCGCGATGGCCGTCCTGGAGTGGTGCGGGACATGACCGCCGAGCCGATCGCGGCGGACAGCGCCCCGCCGCTGCGGCGCAACCGCGACTTCCTGCTGCTGTGGACCGGGGCCGGGTTCTCGCAGATGGGCGCGAAGATCAGCGTGATCGCGTTCCCGCTGCTGCTCGTCTGGCACGGCGACTCGGCGCTGGGCGCGGGCCTGGTGGCGTTCGCGGGCCTGCTGCCCGCCCTGCTGCTCCAGCTGCCCGCCGGCGTCCTGGTGGACCGCTGGGACCGCCGCAAGCTGATGATCGGCTGCGACGCGCTGGCGGCGCTGGCCATGCTCAGCGTCGCCGTCGCCGTGCTGTCCGGCGTCGTGTGGCTGCCGCACCTGCTGGTGGTCAACTTCGTCGAGGGCGCCTGCCTGATCTTCTACCTGCTCGCCCAGCGGGCCGCCGTGCGCAACGTGGTCGAGCCCGCGCACCTGCCCGCGGCGGTGTCCCGCAACGAGGCGCGCGGCCGGGTCGCGTCCCTGCTCGGCCAGCCCGCGGGCAGCTCCCTGTTCGCCCTGCTGTCCTGGCTGCCGTTCGCGGCCGTCGCGCTCGGGCACCTGGTGGCGCTGGTCGCCCTGCTGTTCGTGCGCAGGCCGTTGCAGACCGAGCGGGTGCAACGGCCGCTGGAGCTGCGCCGCGACATCGGCGAGGGCCTGCGCTGGCTGTGGGGGCAGAAGTTCCTGCGGGTCGCCACCGTCATGGTGGCGGCGACGAACTTCTTCGCGCAGGTCGTCAACCTGGTCCCGCTCGTGGTGATCAAGCAGACCGGCGGCTCGGCCGCGCTGGCGGGCCTGATCGGCCTGGTCGGCGGGGTCGGCGGCGTGTGCGGGGCGCTGTTCGGCGGGGTGCTGCTGCGCAGGCTGTCGCTCGGCGGCGTCCTGCTGCTCGACCTGGCCGCGCGCGCCGTGCTGGTGCCGGTGATGGCGTTCGCCACCGCCCTGCCGCTGCTGTTCGCGCCGTTCGCCCTGATGTCGTTCACCGGGGCGGTGCTCAACGTCGGCGCCGGCGCCTACATGGCCCGGGTGGTGCCCGACGAGATGCAGGGCCGCGCCATGAGCGCCGTCATGCTGACCTCCTGGGGCGCGAACTCCGCCGGCGCGCTCGTGGCGGGCCTGCTGCTCAGCTCCCTCACCACCACCGCGACCCTGCTGTGCGTCACCGCCGGCCTGGTCGTGCTCCTCGTCGGCGCGGTGCTCAGCCCCACCATCCGCAAGTCCGACGCCCGCTGACCGAACCCGGCGCCCGCAGGTCCC